>CALKVR010000831.1 GCA_938004815.1 uncultured Polyangiaceae bacterium
GCTGCGTCACCTACCGAGATGTGCTGCGACGCCTGCGGCGCCCGCATCGAGGGCGAGCCGGGTGGCCGCGGCCTCCTCTACTGGGCCCGCGGCGACGAGCTCCGCTTCGACGAGCCGCCCCTCTGCGACAGCTGCGCCGTCGCCGTCACCGCGTCGGCCAACTTGCAGTGGGACGTCGAAGACGAAGAAGGGTAGGCGGCCGGCGCTTTTCGCCGATAGCTTCACGATCTCGGCGTCGGGCGTGCTCGCGTACGATGTACGCTCACGAGCAACGGCTGGCCTCTCCGCGTCACGCAGCGCCGACGCCGGCCCCTGAGGTTCCTGCGACGGTGCTGACGCCGCCGCCGCAGATGGCGGGACCGACCCGATGGGTCTCGCGCTGGGACAACCCGCCGATGATCGGCTCCTACGATCAGAAGCGATTCGAAATCACCGAGGCGAACGCCAACGGCTGGTCGCATGCGAAGTTCGATCTCATGACGCGGCAGTCGTCGCCGGCGGGCTACTACGACATCTTCGCCATCCCACCGCCCGGGAGCTACGCGGAGGGCACGGTGGTGCCGTGGCGAGCGCATGGCATGAGCCTCCCGCCGCGTCTTACGTTGGGCGTCAATGAGGGCATCGTCGACTTTCATCTTCGTTACAACAGCTCCGGACCCGGCACGTTCGTCCAAGACAGCGCCATCGCGAAGGTGCAGCTCAATCCCAACGTGCTCTTGGTTCGACGCCCCGCCTTTCTATCCCTACGAAGTGACGCACTACTGGGGCGACAAGCCCAACTCAGCCACCGTCATGCAGCACGCGCAGCCCGACCCGATCTGGTCGCAATGCGACATCCAGTTTCGCATGGTCAGCTACAGCGCCTGTGCGGTCGACAGGGCCGTCTTCGACAACGACAGCATGTGCGGCGGGGCCGGCGCTTGCGGCACGGAGTTTTCGCACTCGCACGCGTCGACGGTGATCAACGCCTTCAACGCGTGCGCCAGTGCGCAAAACAAACCCGGCAAGCCCGTCATCGTCACCGGCTCCCTCGACAACATTCAGTGCCCCGGCCAATGCCTCACCCCGACCATCGGCATCACCGATTCGCCCGAGTGGAGCATTGTCACTCAGGAGGCGCTCGCCCTCTCCGGCGGCGGTACCATTGCACACGAGCTGGGGCACCTGCTCGGCGTCGATGGGCACTCCACCAATCAGAACGACCTGATGTACGACAAGCACATAGCGGGTAGCCCGCACCTCATCGGCAGCGACCAATGCGCCAAGGCCCGGACGCAAGCTGCGATCTACCAGAGTCAGGTGATTTGGTAGCTTCGAGAGCCCCGTTGCTCGCAATCGTGCTCGCGGGCTTCTCCTGTGCACGCTCCGAGCTGCCCGAGCCGGTGCCGGTTCTGCCGCCGAGCTACCGGCCCCTCCCGGGTACCGCAGATCCACTCTGGGTGGAGCCGGGGTACGCATGGATCGGCAATGTGGAGTTCCGCGCCGCAATGGATGATTTTCTGAAGGTCCCGTGCCCCGTGGGTGGGTTCGCATACGGCTACCTGGTCGATGGCGTGTTTCTCGACGCGGACGAAATTCGCGGCGTCGACTACCTAGCGTGTGTGTCGGCCGGCGCGTGTCCAGCTGTGGATGTTGAGCCCGACCTAGCGGCCACGTTGGCCCCGCAGGAGCTCGAGGCCTATTGCGCCTTCCGGGGTGGACGCCTGCCGCTGGCGTCGGAGCTCGCGCGCGCGTCGGCGGGCGACGGCAGCGGTATTACGACCGACGCCTTCTTTCGCGCGTGGCTGGCGTGTGACGACAGCTTCTTCAGGGCGGAGGGCTGCGCCGAGCTCTCGCAGCGCGCGCCCCAGGTGACCTTACACGAGCGAACCTGGCGCCTGCCGGTCCGGGCCGAGCCCCTCGATGTTGGGCCGTATGGCCATTGGGACCTCTTTGGCTCGCAGGTCGAGATCACCGCCACCTACGACGGTCTGACCTTCGAGGGGCGCGACATGCCATCGTGCGAGTATCCCGCCTGGTTTCTGGAGACACTGAGCATACCGCGGCCGGTGCCCGAGCCTCCGGACCCGCTGGCATTCTATGGCGACGACTTGCGGCTCGTCCACGCGCCCGCCTGGGCGCTTGCGGCACGTCAGGGCTTGCAGGCGGGGCTACCCGAGCAGGTCATTCCCTATCTGCTCTTTGGCAACACGAAGTTTACCTCGCTCTACGGCGGGCGCTGCGCTTACGACCCAGCCTACGAGCTGGAAGGGGTATCGGATGAATAGGCTCTCGATGAGTGTGATTCTGCTCAGCCTGATGGCGTGCGGCGACGACGCGTCGTCTTCGGACGGCGCCGACTCCGGGTCGAGCGCCACCGGCGGGAGCGCGGGCGGCGTCCTCAGCAGCGCGTCGCTTCTCGACGGGCCGATGGCCGCCTGTCCGCCGGCGTGCGACGCGAGCTCCCATGGCAGCCAGGCGACGTTCTGCACCGAGCCATGCAGCGGCCCCGATGATCCGTGTCCGCTCGGAACGCAGTGCATCGCGAACTTCGCGGGTAGCTACGCAGCGTGCTACATGGCCTGCGACAACGGAGGTTGTCCGGAGAAGATGCGCTGCTTGGACGGCGCCTGCTTGCCGGAGTAGGGCGCCCGGCCACGGTTGCGTGCACCGCTGTCCCGCCGCGGCGGAGAGGCATCGCTAGACGGAGAGGACCGTGACGCCGCGAAAGTGCGCGCCGAGGCGATAGAGGTCGTCCGGACCCGACGTGAGGACGATGCCGTCGAAGAGCGCGGCGGTCGCCATCACGATCGCATCGACGGTCTGGCGGGCGTCGACGTTCTTCAACCGTGCGAGCGCGACCCCCGCCGCCTGGGTGGCTCGCAGCGATGCGCTCAGCTCGGCAGCGGCAAGAATCTCTTCGCGCGCGTCTGTTCGGCCGCGCCACCACTCGGCCACCACGACCAACGGAATCAAGAGTCGCGCGCGCCCGACCGAAGCGAGGCGAAAGAACCGGGCGACGCGCGGCTTCCCTCGCTCGGCGGCGATCAACGCGCCTGCGTCGAGCACGTAGAGCGGCGTCACGCGGCGCGCCGCTTCGCACGTTTCCGAGCGAGCGCGACCTCGGCTCGAACCTCTGCCTCGAGCGCCTCGGCTTCGGCCGGGGTGGGCACAGCGAGGCCGTGGCGCTCGGCGTAGGCTCGGGCTGCGAGCCGCCGCCGCGCATCCTCCGCGAGATCCGTGATGGCCGCCGAGAGGTTGCCGCCGAAGTCACTGTCAGCGAGCGCGCGGAGAGCCCGCTTCGTCTCGGGATCGACCGAAACCGAGAACGTCGAAGTCGCACCCGGCCGGCGCTTTTTCATGCTGACACTGTAGCATGAAGCGAGATCTTGGTGTGGGCACCGCCCCCAAGCTCGAACGCCATGCGACCCTGCTCGCGCACCGGCTCGCGCGTCCGAACCCGGTGCGTTGGTGCGCACCAACGCACCGGTTGCCCGCCAACGTCAGGGCACGATCGCGCTGCAGCTGGTGAGGAAGCTCTCGGCCGCGCTGCCGAGGAAGACGGTGCAGGTATCGACGCACCACGGTGAGTCGGATCGGTTCTCGCAGCACGTGTTGAGCGCGTCGATGACCGGCAACGCGCCGTCGATGCCGGGGCCGCAGGTGGCGGCGGCCTGCTCGGTCTGCATGCAGTCGAGGACCTCGGCGTCGGGCATGGTGGTGGCGACGCCCTCGCAATGGGTGATGCAGCCGCCGCAGCTCGTGTTGTCGGGGCCCGAGAAGCCGAGCTCCATCAGCTCGGGCGCGAGGATCGGCCCCACGGTGGCGTTCTCGACCGCGCAGTCGCCGATGAACTGGCAGACCTCGGCGCAGCCGTCGACGGTCGACGTGGGCGGGCAGGTGACGACGACGCCGCTCATGAACGGGTAGGGCGCCGTGGTGCACGCGGCGTCGGCGTTCGCGGGGACGTCGGCGAGGACGGTCGTGCCCTTTTGGGCGAGGCCCTTCGGGTGGTCGAGGAGCGCGTCGACGAACCAGTCGTTGAGCGGATCGAGCCAGGCGTGGCCGACATTGTCGCCGCGACAGTTCGCCTGCGAGACGGCGGGCTCGGCCTCGTAGAAGTTGGACGCGATCGAGGCCTGCTCGACGAAGTTGATCGAGGGGACGCTGACCCCGCCCGAGCCACCCGAGTACTCGTCGTTGTCGCCGCCCCAGGTGACGATCACGAACATCGGATCGAGCGGCGCGGGCGTTTGCGGCGACGTGAGCGAGAACACGCCCGACGCGACGATGCCGCCGGCGAGGAGGCTGCTGCGCCGCTGGAGCACGTAGTTCGACATGATGCCGCCGGCCGAGTGCCCGGTGATGTAGATGCGGTGCTTGTCGATCGGGCGGTGGGCGCCGACACAAGCGACGAGCGAGTCGAAGAAGGCGAGGTCGGGGTTGTTCGTGTCCGGGTCCGACGCGTCGTGCATCGCGTCCCACACGGGCCAGATCGTACCGTTGCCGTCGCTCCAGGGCGCGAGCACCACGAACCCGCGCGCGGCGAAGTCCTCGAGCTCGGCGCGATCCGAGAACGACTTGCCGGTCTCGCCGGTGCCGTTGAAGCCGACGAGCAGCGGACGCGGACCCTCGAACGTCGCGTCGGGGGCGATCATCAAGAAGCGCCGGCCCGTCCCCGCGACCTCGAAGTCCTGGTTGTCGCCATCGACCGGCGCGGCCGAGGCATAGCCCGCCGGGCACGCGGTCGCCGGATCGCCGCCGAGCGGCTCGGGCGGCACCAAGTCTTCGGGGGACTGCCCGCCCACGCCCGAAGACGAGGACGAGTCTTGGCTCGAGCTCGACGTGTCGCTCCCCCCGCCGGTGTTCGCGTCGTCGTCGCCACACGCGACGAGCGAACCGGAGACGCCGAGGCCTACGAGCGAAGCAAGGAGGGTGAAACGCATGGAAGAGCGCGTAGCGAGGCCGCGCCGCGACCGCAAGAGCGGCAGCGTGCTACGAGCGCTTCCACGCCTCTTCGACGGCGGCGAGCCGCGCCGCCAGAAAACGCCGCTCGGGCTCGCTGCCTACGACCTCGATCGCGCGCGCATAGGCTTCTCGCGCAGCCGAGAAGCGCCCCAGGCGCCGCAAGAGGTCGGCTTTGGCGGAGTGGAACAGGTGGTAGCGCTCGAGGTCGCCGCTCTTCTCGAGCGGCTCGAGCGCCGCGAGGCCCTGCTCGGGACCGAAGGCCATCGCGACCGCCACGGCCTGGTTCAGCGCGATCACGGGCGACGGATGGATGCGTAGGAGGACGGCGTAGAGGCCGACGATCTGGCGCCAATCGGTGTCCTTGGGGTCGGCGGCCCGCGCGTGACAGGCCGCAATCGCCGCCTGCACCGCGTAGGCGCCGGGTGCGCCCGCGCTCGCGCGGAGGGCGTCGACCACGAGCGTGAGGCCCTCGTCGATCTCGGCCTTGTCCCAGCGCGACCGGTCCTGATCTTCGAGGAGCACGACGTCGCCGGTCTCGCTCGTGCGCGCGGCTCGCCGCGCGTCGGTCAGCAAGAGGAGCGCGAGCAGGCCGACCGCCTCCGAGGTCGAGGGCAAGAGCGCCCGCACGAGGCGGGCGAGCCGGATGGCCTCGGCGCAGAGCTCGTGGCGGATCAGGTCGTCGCCTTCGGTCGCGGCGTACCCCTCGGTGAAGACGAGGTAGATGACGGCCAGGACGGCCGAAGCGCGCTCTGGCAAGAGCTCGATCGGTGGCACGCGGTAGGGGATCTTGGCGCCGGCGATCTTGGCTTTGGCGCGCACGATGCGCTGGCCCATCGTGGCGGCGGGGACCAGGAACGCGCGCGCGATCTCCTCGGTCGTCAGCCCGCCGATCGTGCGCAGGGTCAGCGCCACCTGCGCGTCGAGCGCGATCGCAGGGTGGCAGCAGGTGAACATCAGGCGCAGGCGATCGTCCTCCAAGGTCGCCTCCTCGTCTGGCGGCGCGAAGCTCGTCTCGATGGCGGCGACGATCTCTTCTTCGCGGAGCTTCTTGCGCAGGTTCTGCCTGCGCCTGACCTCGTCGATCGCCTTGTGCCGCGCCGTCTGCACGAGCCACCCGGCCGGGTTCTCGGGCGTGCCGCGGGCGGGCCACTGCTCCATCGCCGCGATGAAGGCGTCGTGCGCGATCTCTTCGGCGAGGTCGAAGTCACCCAGGGTGCGGATGAGGGTGGCGACGATGCGGCCGATCTGGTCCCGGTAGATCGGGACCAGATCGGGGGGCCACGTCTGCATCGCCCGCCGAGTGTCGGCGATACGCGATCAGTTGTCGATCGCCTTCACCCGAACGCCATGATCGGCCGCACCTCGATCGTGCCCGTCTTGGCGGTGGGGATGCGCGCCGCGATCGACATCGCCTCGTCCAGGTCTTTGGCCTCGACCATGTAGAAGCCACCGAGCTGCTCGCGCGTCTCGGCGAACGGCCCGTCGGTCGTGAGCGATTTCCCGTCGCGCACCCGAACGCTGGTCGCGGTCGAGATCGGCTGGAGCGCCTCACCCGCGAGCCAGTGGCCCGACGCTTTGATGTCGGCCGTGAACTTCATGTAGTCCTGAAAGAGCTGGCCTTGCGCCGCCTCGCTCATGCTGTTCGAGGCTTTTTCGTCTTCGTAGATCAAGAGGAGATATTGCATGACACTCGTCCTTTGCCGGTGAGGGCGATGGAGACTAGTCGTGATCAGGTGCCTTTGAAGAGGGCGATCACGGCGCCCTCGAGATCGGCGATCACGGCGAACCGACCGATCCCCGGGATGTCGGCGGCGGCCGCGATCTCTTTGCCGCCGAGCTTCTTGGCGCGGGCGAGCGAGGCGTCGACGTCGTCGACCGCGACGTACGAGAGGACCATCGACGGCGCCTTCGGCTCGAAGGCCTTCATCACGCCGGCGGCCATCCGATCGCCGCGCTTGAGGATCGTGTAGGCGCCCGCCGGACCCATGTCCTTTTCCTCGGTGCCGTAGTTGAAGACGTCCTTGTAGAAGGCTACCGCCGCCTTCGGGTCCTGCGTGACCACCTCGTCCCAGCAGAAGCTGCCGGTGGCGGGCTTGTCGATCTCGGGTGACTCCGAATCGCCGCAGAACGGCGCGATGACCCCACCCGCGGCGTGCGAGAGCACGGCGTAGCGCCCGACCGTCGGGATGCTGTCGGGCCCCATCAGGACCTTCGCGCCCGCAGACTTGGCCCGCGCGACCGCGGCGTCGACGTCCGGCGTCGTGCAGTACGCGAGCCAGCTCGGGGCGGGGCCCTGGAGCTTCATCGCGCCGCCCACGTCCTGCCCGCCCGCCGAAAACATGGTGTACGTCCCGATGGGGCCCATCTCCATGCTCTTGGTCTTCCAGCCGAACAGCTCGCCGTAGAACCCCTTGGCCGCCTCGACGTCCCGCGCGTGGAGCTCGTGCCAAACGAAACGTCCCGAAGTCTGGGTCTTGCTCATGATCGTGTCCTCTTCTCTGCGTTCGCTGAGGCGGACCGGGGCCCGCCTCGGGTTTTGCCCAGACGTCGAACGGGTCTCGCCCGTTTCGACAGCCCCCACGAAAAAAATCGGCTCGCCCTCAGTACGCGTGGCCGATGGCGATCGAGAGGGCCGAAGGCCCAATGAAATTGCTGGCATCGCCCTCGTCGATGACGACCGTCGGGCAGACCGTCTTGAGCTTCAGGCAGCTCTCGACGAAGTCCTCGCCCAGGACCTGGAGGTAGGGGATGCGAAACCCCCAGTCGATCCGGAGGGGGCCGACGGGGGTGTCGTAGCGGAGCCCGAGGCCGGTCGAGACGTGGGGGTGATCGAGCCTCAGCTCGCCGAGCTTGCGCGTGACGTCGCTGGCGTCGATGAAGAAGACGCCGCCGAGCGCGCGGTAGATGGGGAAGCGCAGCTCGACCGACGCCTCCCAGGCGGTGCGGCCGCCGATCGCGTCGGGGTCCTGGAGAAACTCGCCCTCGTCGCCCACGACGCGGTGGGGCGAGATCTCGTTGAACGAGTAGCCCCGGTTCGAGAGCGGACCGCCGCTGTAGAGGCCGCGGGCGGCGAGGATCTGCGCGTCGCGGTTGAGGCGGCGCCGCTGGGCGACGTCGCCTTCGCTGATCAGGTTGCCGTCGTCGTCGTACCTTCGGGTCACGTCGGTGGCGAGAAACGTCTGATCGAGCAGGGGCACGCCGTTGGCGTAGGGGTCGCCTTTCCGGTAGTCCTCGACCCACAAGAACCCCATCGAGAAGCGGCCGGCGATGACGACACGCCGCGCGATGGGCGCGAAGAACCGGACCTCGGGCCTGAACTTGACGTCGTTGGCGTCGCCGCCGACGAAGAAGCCGGCCATCTGGAGATCGAACCCGGCGAGAAAACCGCTCGCGGGGTTGAGGCGGTTGAACTCGCCGTTCTCGCCTCGGCGCAGATCGATCTCCGCGTAGTGCTGCAGGTAGCTGAGGAGCAGCGGCTCCTTGCCGGGCGGCGGGCGGTCGAGGTTGTACGAGAAGGGTTGCCC
>CALKVR010000832.1 GCA_938004815.1 uncultured Polyangiaceae bacterium
TCGACGGCGGGGTCCTCTACTACCGCGTGCCGCCGGGCGACTACGTGATGTCGGCGTCGCGACCCGCGACCGTGTTCAACGAGGTGCGCTTCCAGTGCCGGGCCGGCTTCGTCGTAAACGCAGGGCCCCCGCTCGGGCTGCTCGCCAACGTCAGGGCTCCGCTCCACGGCGCCGGCGCGGCGCGACCGGCCGACGACTACACCGCATCGAGCGACGCGCTCTGTGCTGCCACCGCCGCGTGCGTCAACGAGGCGGCTGGCGCGACGAACTACCCCGACACGACCATCGCGTCGTGCAAGGCGATGTTCGCGGACACCTGGGCGTTCGTGAACACCGGCTGCGACGCCGGCGCGCCGCTCCGCGAGGCCGCCCGCGCGCTCTACGCTTGCCGGGCCGCGAGCTGCGCGGTCACGCTGGGCGGCGACGAGGCCTGCGTCGCCGAGGAGACGGCGTTTCAGGCAGCTCAAGACGCCTACGGCACCTGCCTCGCGACCGGCCAAGGCGGCTAGTTCGGACACAGCGAGATTGCAATCGTCCTCTCTGCGAGGTGCCTGCGAAAAGTTTCGCGCACCAAGGGGGAAGGTTCACGACCACGACCCCGTAGTTGGGCGCCGGAGGTCCACAGCATGTTCTACTTCAGCGATCTACACGTTCAGCTCATGGCCCGCGGCATCCTCAACCCGGGCGAGCAGCTCGTGGGTCAGACAAGCACCTTTTACATGCCGTGGTGGGCCCTCGGTTGGATCAACCGCCGGCACCTCGTCCTCGCGACGAACCAGCGCCTCATCGTGGTCGAGCACCGCCTCGGGTTCTTCCCCTTCGGCTACCGCGTCCACCTCGTGCACTCGATGCCGTGGGCCAGCGTGCAGGAGCTCAAGGTCAAGGGCATCTTCAACAAGCGGCTCGTGGTGCAGGGCGCCGGCGACAACGGCCCCGTGTCGATCAAGGCAGGCATCCCGAACACGCTCTTCGGCCTCCTCGCCCCCATGCGCAACAATCTCCCCGGCGCTCGGACGATCGAGGGCCACTTCAAGAGCGGCGCCGCGGCGCAGGCCGCCCAGCTGCACGGCGCGCCGTCCTCGGGCGTCCCCGCGCTGAACGCCCCCGGCTACACGTCGGTGCCGCCGTCGGCGCCGCACGCCTACCCCCAGGCGCAGCAGGGCTACGGGCAGCAGTACCCGCACTCCTGATCACCTCCCGCCCACACTCGCTTTGGCGCCGGCCACGCCGCATCCCACGGTGGCCGGCGCCTCTATTTTTGCGCGTGCGTCGACGGCATTCTCCCGTACGAGAGCCGCGCCTGCCGACATTCAGAAGCTGCCGGCTTTGGCCGCGATCGCCGACGCTCGGCGCATGAACGCACCGCGCCCGCACGACCCCGCCCTGCCCCCTGAAGCGCTCTCGACTCTAAGCGACGCCCCTGGCGCCGAGCAAGCCTGTTCTCGCGCGCGCATCCACCTGGTGCTCGGCCCGGTCGGGGCGGGCAAGTCGACGTACGCCGTCGCCCTCGCGAAGACGCACGGAGCCGCTCGGTTCACGCTCGACGAATGGATGACGGAGCTGTTTGCACCCGACCGCCCCGATGGCGATCGGGTGCCGTGGTACCGCGCGCGCGCCGAGCGCTGCGTCACGCGCATCCTCGCGACGGCGCGGGAGGTCGTGAACGCCGGCGGCTGCGCCGTGCTCGAGATCGGTCTGCTCGACCGGGCGTCCCGCGCACGCTTTCACGCCCGCGTTCGCGAGGCGGGCCACGAGCTCGAGGTGTACGTGCTCGAGGCGCCGCGCGATGTCCGCCGAGCGCGCGTCGAGGCGCGCAACCGGGAGCGCGGCGAGACGTTCGCGATGGTCGTGCCGCTCGCGATCTTCGAGCTCGCGAGCGACATGTGGGAACCGGTTGGTCCCGACGAGCTCGAGGGAGCGACGGTCCACCACGTGTCGACCGACCGCTAGCGGCCAGGCGGCTCGGCCGTGCGCACCCACGTGATCGCCTCGGCGAGGACGCGGTCGGCCTCGGCCAGGTTCCCGTGGGTGCACCCCGGCATCTCGAAGTAGCGGCTCGCGACGCCTGCGTTCTCGAGCATCCGCACGGCGCCCTTCATCCGACCCGGCACGTCGAGCGAGCACGACATGGTGGCGACGGCCTTGGCCTTGCCGAGCCGATCGAGCCGGGGATCGCGCGGTGAGCCGATAAGGACGACGCGCGGATAGCGCTCGGGGCTCTTCTTGACCAGGTTCTCGATCAGAGTCGCGCCCAGCGAGTAGCCGACCAGCACGACGTCGGGCGGGTCGATGGGCGCGCCGGCGGCCGCGAGCGCGGCGAGGATCCGCGGCTCCTCGTGGCTCGGATCCGAGGTGATGCTGCGAAAGTCCTTCGATCCGCCGCAGCTCTTGTCACCGTCGATCGCGATCGCGCCCCCCATCGCGCGGCCCGTCTCGGGGAAGCCCCACAGGTACGCGCCGGCGTTCGAGCAAATCCCCGGCAGAAAGACGACGCGCGGCGGCTTGCCATCGGCGCTCCTCACGATCGATGCCGGTAGATCGCCCGGAACGTCGATCGTCTCCACCATCGGCGGCCCGAGCGGGGCGTTTGCGGAGGCCGAGGCCGAAGCCGATGGTGTCGCGGCGGTCGCCGGCGCGACGGCGGTGGGTCCCGCCGAGCCACCGGTCGGCGTCGCGTCGGGGCGCGGGCGATCCGGGTGTGGCAGCTCGCGCGGCGCGGCGTCGCAAGCGAGCACGAACGACAACGCGGCGGCAGCGAGTCTCACGAAGCCAGTGTCGCGCGGCACCCGAGGACTGTGACATCACGCAGCCGGCCGAGCGACACCAAGCTATGCGTCCTCTTTCCCGAAGCGGCGCCGCAAGACGGCGCAGGCGGCGCGAACGAGCTTCTTGGCGGCGTCGGGGTCGGCGCTGCCCATCGCCTCGTCGATCTCTTCGAACGCCGCACCCTCGATCCACAACGTGAGCGCCTGGACCTGATCGGCCGGCAGCTCGCGCACGGCAAAGTCGAGCAGCTCTCGCGCGGTCTGCGCAGCCGTCATCGCCGGCCGGGCAGAGCCGAAGGCGTCGTCACCGATCGGCGCAGAGGCGAAGTCGTTGAGGAGCCGCTTGACGCTGGGCATCGACGGGTCCGCCCCGCTCGATCGGCGCCCGAGCGCGTGCCGCACGTAGTCGCGCACGGCGAAGCTCGTGACGATGCGATTCCAGTCGGCGAACGTCTTGCCGGCGTTGTCGCGCCGCCAGCTCGGGTACCCACCGAGCGCGCCGCACGCGATCTTGTCGACGAGCGCAGTCACCACGTTGTGCACGTGGTCTTCGGATTTTGCCATCGAGCCCATGTGCCGGCTCTTTTTCACCAGGGCGAGCCAGTGCGGCCAGAGCAGCTCGACGAGCTCGTTGAGAGCTGCGGCGTCGCCGGCGGCGTCGCGAGCGATCAGGACCTCACAGCGCTCGGTGTCCAGCTGTTCGGTCATCATCACCTCTGCCGGATCAGCTTGCTGGTCCGAACGGCGGGCGTGACGCGCTCGGGCTTGCATCCAATCACCTTGTTGCCCTGGAGATCGAACGCGTTGTTTCCGGCCGAGAGGACGGCTTGCTCGACCGTCAGCGTATCGCCGTCGACGGTAGCGACGAGCGGGTGCTTCGCCACCTCGCGGTAGGCGACCAGACAGCTCGGG
>CALKVR010000833.1 GCA_938004815.1 uncultured Polyangiaceae bacterium
CTGGTAGAGGACGGCGCCGAGGGAGTACACGTCGGCGCGGCCGTCGACGTCGGGCATACCGCGAGCCTGCTCGGGCGCCATGTACGCCGGGGTGCCCACGACCGTTCCGGTGCGGGTGAGCGAAGCGCCGTCGGTGACCTTGGCCACGCCGAAATCGAGCAGCTTGACCGTGACGGAACCGTCATCGCTCTTGCAGACGAACAGGTTCTCGGGCTTGAGATCGCGGTGAACGATGCCGGCTGCGTGGGCGGCCGCCATCCCCCGGCACGCCTGCCTGCAGATCTCGATCGCCTCCGAGATCGGGATCTTGCCCCGGCGCCGGGAGAGCGTGCCGAGCTCTTCGCCGACCAACAGCTCGGTGATGAGGCATGGTCGCCCGTCCTTGGTGCGCACCACGTCGACGACGTCGACGACGTTGGGGTGCATGATGCGCGCCGCCGCCTGGGCCTCGCGCTCGAATCGCCCCATCGCCTCTTGGTTGCGCGCCAGGATGGGGGAGATGATCTTCACGGCGTAGCGGCGCGGCAGGCGAACGTGCTCCGCCTCGTACACGCGCCCCATCCCACCCTCGCCCGCGACGCCGACCAGGCAATAGGCGCCCGCGATGACCTCGCCGATCATCGGGTCGTCATCCTCGCCGAGGACGACCTCCAGCATGGTGCCGTCGTGCGGGCACGCTCGGTAGTCGGACGGCTGGGATCGACCGCAGGTGGGGCAGCGCCGCCGGCCCATGGCCGACGCCCGCGTCCTCCGCTCCGTGGGGGGCATGACTGGATTCTATCAGTGTGCTGAACCCCGACACGCCCGTCCGTGCGAAGATGCACGCATGATGACGCGCGACGAAGCGGAAGTGCTCGCCGCAAATGAGGCGTTCTACGCCATCTTCGCCAGCCGAGACCTGGCCGCGATGGAGCAGCTGTGGGCGAAGAAGCTCGGGGTCACGTGCATCCACCCGGGCTGGTCGCCTTTGCAGTCGCGCTCGAGCGTGATCGGCAGCCTGCGCGGCATCCTCGACAACCCGACCTCGCCGAAGATCCGCTGCGTCGATCCACGCGCACACCTCCTGGGCGACACCGCCTACGTCATCTGCTTCGAGGTGTTCGGCGGCAGCCGCCTCGTCGCGACCAACGTGTTTGCGCGCGAAGAGGGCGAGTGGAAGATGGTGCACCACCAAGCGGGACCGGTCGCGTCGCAAGAAGAGGTCGAAGAGGACGCGCCCGTCGACCCCGGCGCGCTCAACTGACGGCGGGCCCGCGCCGTGCCTTCGACCCAGACCGCCGTCCGCGCCCCGCTCGACGAGGCGCTCCACGAAGAGATCCGGAGCCTCGACCTCAGGATCGCGCAGGCCTACCAGCTGCTCTCCATCGGCGGCATCGGCGGCGGCCTGCTCGTCTACTTCGTCCTGGGGTTCAGCGAGGGCCCGGCGGTCGCGGGGCTGAGCTTCATCGGGCTCGTCTTTTTCACGGTGCAACACCTCTGGCTGCAGGGCAAGAGCGCGAGCCTCGCGCTGCGTGTCGGCATGGTGGTCGAGGCGTTCACACCGCCGATCTTCTTGATCGCGATCGCCAAGTACCGCAGCGCGGGCGACGCGCTCGGGTCTTACGTGCCGCCCATGCTCTTCGCGGCCGTGATCGTCGCGGCGATCGCGCGGTTGCGATCCGAGACCACCATCTTCGTCGGCGTCGTGAACGCGGTCGCGTTCCTCATCCTGTACTACGGCTTCATTCAGGGCATGCTCACCCCCGAAGAGGCGAGCAGGCCGCTCCTCTCGCCCGGCATGCAGGTGGTGCGCGCCCTCTCGTTCGGCCTCTCGGGGTGCCTCGGCTTCCTCGTCACGCGGGCCCTGCGTCGCGCCATCGGGCGCGCCGAGCGCACCGTGCGGTCGCACGACCTCTTCGGCAAGTACCGCGTCGAAGAGAAGATCGCCGCCGGCGGCATGGGCACGGTCCACCGCGCGGTTTACTGCCCCGAGGGCGGTTTCGAGCGCACGGTGGCGGTGAAGCTCTTGCACCCGCACCTCGCCGACAAGCCCGAGTTCATCCGCGCGTTCCGCGAAGAGGCCGAGATCTCGGCGCGGCTCGTCCACCCGAACATCGTGCAGGTGCTCGACTTCGGGCGCTTCGGCGTCGCCTACTTCTTCGCGATGGAATACGTCGAGGGGACGACGCTCTCGGTGCTCGAGCGCCGTCTCCTTGCCACCAAGCGGCCCGTCGACGTCGACCTCGGGGCGTGGATCGGGCAGGAGCTCCTCGCGGGCCTCGCGTACTCGCACGAGGTCGCACGCGATCGCGAGGGCGGGCGCCTCCACGTCGTGCACCGGGACCTCTGCCCCTCGAACGTGCTCATCTCCGCCAGCGGTGAGGTCAAGATCAGCGACTTCGGTATCGCCAAGGCCCTGCGCGACGCCACGTTCTCGGAGACCAAGACGGTGGCCGGTCACGCCGGCTACATGGCGCCGGAGCAGGTCCGCGCCGAGCCGCTCGACGAGCGCTGCGACCTGTTCGCGGTCGGCGTCATCCTGTGGGAGCTCTTGGCCGGCGAGCCGCTCTTTCGCCGCGGCACCGACGGGCTCACCGCGATGGCGGTGCTGAACCACGAGGTGCCCCCGATCAGCGCCAAACGGCCGGGCCTCGACCCGGAGTGGGACGCGTTCTTCGAGCGGGCGCTCGCCGCTGCGCCGGTCAACCGCTTTGCCAGCGCGGGCGAGATGAGCGCCGCCCTCGCCAAGCTGAGCGACCCGAGCCGGCCGCGCCACGACGAGCTGGCGTCGCTCGTCGCGTGGGTGCGATCGGTAGAAGAAGAGAGCCCGCTCCCCGATCCCACCGTGCGCCACACCCAGCCGACCGAGGTCATTTCGCGTTGACGGGCAGCCTCAGGGTGGCGCGCGTGCCCTCACCAGGCTCGCTCGTGAGCTCGAGGGTGCCGCCGTGGGCCTCGGCGATCCGCTTGGCCAGCGCCAGGCCGAGCCCCAGCCCGCCGGTCGCGCGGGTGCGGCTTTTGTCGGCGCGAAAGAAGGGCCGGAACACGTTCTCGAGGTCTTCTTTGGAGATGCCGATGCCCTGGTCGACGACCTCGAACGAGACGGTATCGTCAGCGTTCGTCGCGATGAGCCGAACCGGAGCGCTCTCTGCCTCGGTGTACTTGTGCGCGTTCTCGAGGAGGTTGTCGATCGCGCGCCGGACGAGGACGGCGTCGCCCTCGATCTCGGGCAGATCGCCTGCGGCCTCGATCTCGAGCGGGCGGTCCGGGTGCGCGCTGCGAAACCGCGCCGCGGCGCGATCGACGAGCGTCTCGGCCGCGATCCGCGCCTTGCGCAGCGGGGGGATGCCGCTCGACGGGGCGCCCTGGGTGAGCTCGAGCCGCGCGGCGGTCAGGACGTCTTCGATCAGGCGCTCGAGCTCTGCGAGATCGGCGGCGATGTCGGCGAGCGACTCTTTGACCGAAGCAGCGTCACCCTCGGCGGCGATGTCGAGGGCGACGCGGATGCGCGCGAGCGGCGTTCGGAGCTCGTGCGACACGTTGGCGATGAGCTCGCGCTCGGCGCGGAGCAGCTGCGTCACCCGATCGGCCATCTCGTCGAAGGCCTTGGAGACCTCTCCCAGCTCGTCGCTGCGATCGAGGCCGGTGCGGGCCGACAGCGTGCCCGACCCGAACGCGCGCGCGGTGCTCGAGAGCTGGGCGAGCGGTTTGAGGAGCGAGCGGGCAAGGAGGATCGACGTCACGCCGACGACCAAGAGCACGAGCGGCACGACGTGCAGGTGCAGCGGGGGCGGGCGCTCGGGCGGCGGGCCGAGGTAGTGCAGCTGCCCATCGCCCGAATCGAACGACAGGGGAACGATCGCGCAATGCAGCGGCGGGCCGTGGGGCCCTTCGCCCGGCGGCGGCGGGCCCGGTGGGCCATCGAGCCGACGCTGGAAACGCACGAGAGGCGGCGGCCCACCGGGCCCGCCCTTGCCCGGCGGCGGCCCGTCGGGTCGCAGCGTGCAGCGCGGGGCGCCCTCGGACGTCGACGCGAGCACGGCGCCGCTCGGATCGATCACGGTGAGCGTCGCGCCGCCGGCGTCGTATGCCCGGAGATGCGCGTCGAGCGCGCTGCGGTCGGCGAGCGCAGGCTGGACCGCCATCGCGGCTTGAATGGCCTTTTGTTCGATCGGGCCACGTAGCGGCGGACGGTTGAGCTCGAGGATGGCCCAGAACCCGAGGGCGATGACCACCATCTGCGCGAGCCCCACGAGATAGAAGCGAAGCGCGAGGCGAGGCGACAGGAGGTCGCGCAGGCGCACGTCAGAACCGATCGCTGGCGAAGAGGTAGCCGACCCCGCGCACCGTCTTGAGGATGCGCGGGCTGCGCGGATCGTCGCCGAGCTTCTTGCGAAGGTGCGACACGTGCACGTCGATCGAGCGATCGAACGCCTCGTCGGCGCTGCCGCGGACGAAGTCCACCAGCTGCTCGCGGGTGAGGACGCGGCCGGCGCGCTCGACGAAGACGCGGAGCAGATCGAACTCGTAGGTCGTGAGCGACAGATCGGTGCCCTGCAGGGTCACGCGCCGCGACGCGGGATCGATCTCGAGGGGCCCCGCGCGGAGGAGGCCCTCGGCGGGGCCGGCGCGGCCGCGGGCGCGCCGAGCGTGGGCGCGGATACGGGCCAGGAG
>CALKVR010000834.1 GCA_938004815.1 uncultured Polyangiaceae bacterium
AGCGGCGCTCGTGGCGGCGCGCAGCCACACCGACCGAGCCCGAGCCACAGAACGGATCGACCACCAGCGCCCCGGGCTCGCTCGACTGCTTGACCAGCACCTCGGACACCTCGGGCGGCTTCTCGCTCGGATACCCGCCGCGGATGCGCCGCTGCGTGATGATGTCGGCGATCGACAGATCGTGCAGCTTTCGTTTGCCCTTCTCGAAGAAGAGGATGAGCTCGTAGCGGGCTCGGTAATGGTATCCCATGCCTAGCGAGACTTTGTCCCACACGATCGGCTTCCAGAACTTGAAGCCCGCGTCTTCACCCGCGGGCTTGGCGACGAACATCGTCTCTTGGTCGCAGAACAGATAGAGGTGCGTGTTTTTCTTCAGCACGCGGTAGGCCTCGCGAAACAGCTCGGGGAACCGCGCGTTGGGAAAGATCGCGAACCAATCGTTGCTCGACGCCTTGGAGTGTTTGAGGCGCGTGGTGGTGCCGATCGCGCGGTGCTTCTCGAGCGACTCGTACGCGGGGTCGGTGATCATCAAGTCGACGCTCGCGTCGGGCAGGCGCTTCAAGAACGTGACCGCGTCGCTCTGCTCTACGTGAGCGTCGCCGATACGAGCCGGGTCGAGCATGGGTCGGGCGGGCGAGGCAGGCGAGGACACGAGGCCTGTGGGTTCGATCGCGAAGGAGGTTTGCGAGCGGCTGTCCATCGTCCGACCGTCGTACCAGAGGCCGCGCGTTTTCGCGCGACCTCGGGCACCAGGGTCGGTCATTGTTCGTCACGCTGCAGGCAGCTGTGCTCGGGCAATGGGGCCCGCATGTGAAGGATACGGAGGATCGGCTCGGCGCCCAGCGCCAAGAACGCGGTGAGCAGCTCGGGCGGCTCCTCGATGAAGAGCTGGACGCAGCGCTCGCGCCAAGACCCGCCATCCACGATCGGGACGCGCGCCGCGCCCATCGCGCGGAGGAGGCTCGCCGCCTCGACCAGACCGGGCGCCCGAAACGGGTAGCCACCGGGGAACTTTGCGTCGAAGCATGCGAGCGCCAGAGGCGCCCCGCCGCGCCGCACACCCAGGACGAGGGAGCCCTTGGCGCGCCGGCTCGCGAGGAGCCCGGGCTCGGCGTCGAAGACCGTCTCGAACGCGGCGTCGTCCGCGGGCTCGATCTGCTCCGCGACGTCGGCGCCGGGCAGCGCGAGCGCGGCGGCCCACGAGAGGCGGACGGTGCGACCTTCACGGACGCCGCGAAAGCCCAGGCGCTCGTAGAGCGTGACGGCGGCGACGTTCTCGGGCTTCACGTTCAAGCGCCACCGCGTGCAGCCGCGCGCGCGAGCGATGCCTGCGATCTCGGCCATCAGGCGCGCACCGACGCCGCTCCGCCGCGCCGCCCGATCGGTCACGAGGTTTCGCACGTAGCAGATGTCACCGAGGATCTCGTAGAGCGCGTAGCCGACGGCGGCCCCCGCGCGCTCGGCGACGAGGGTGGTGGGGAGCATGAGCTCGAACCGGTCGGACGGCGGCGCCGGCTCGTCGGTCTGAAGCTCGAGGAACAACCGGGCGAAAGTGGGATAGTCCCCGGGCTCGGCGGGGCGGGTCGTCAGCATCGCGTGCTCCTTCCTATCCCAAGCCGACGATCCGGACGCGTCGGTTCCGACCACCGTCCCACCCTGAAACTGGTCGCGCCGGCGAAACCCCGCCTATCATCGCAGCCTCACGTGTCTTTCGACGCGAAGCGCACACAGGTCGCTCAGGGCGCCTACGACTTTGCCCGGTACTTCACGAGCACGTTCGCGAACGCTCGGTATGGGCGAGCCGTGCCGCGTCGCGCCGAGCTGCAGGCGCCCGAGGGCATGAGCACGGGCGGCGGGCGCGCCGCCCGCCAATCGATCGTGCTCATCGCCGACGCTGCATCCGGCTCCGGCGGCGGCCCCCCCACCCTCACGGTGGGCTGGGTCGAGGTCTCGGCGCGGCGCGCTCAGATCCGCACGCACCGCGCGCTCGCCGCGGTGCACCGCGCGCGCTTTCGCGACCGGTTGCTCGACATCGACGAAGAGTCGTACACCGCGTTCCTCAACCAGACCGTCGAGCTCCTGGCCTCGTGCGGCGTGGGGGTGGCGATGGACGACGACGCGACGGGCGCCGCCGTCTCGCAGCGCC
>CALKVR010000835.1 GCA_938004815.1 uncultured Polyangiaceae bacterium
CCGTAGCCCATGTGGATCTTGTCGACCACGCTCATGCCGTCGTCGATGACCTTGCAGATGGGCGAGAAGCCCATGCCGTCGAGGCGTGAGTTGTCGTTCAAGTTGAAGAACAGCTGTGTGGTGCGGGTGTCGGGGGAGCCCGCCATCGCGTAGGTGAGCATGCCGCGCGAGTTCGTGCCCTTCACGTCGTCCTTGGGCAGCTGCGCGTCACGCCACTTGGCGCTCACCTCGGGGTTGCCGTGGATGCCGAACTGCACGACGAAGCCCTTCACCGCGCGAAAGAGCGACACGTCGTTGAAGAACCCGATCTTGACCAGGTTGTAGAAGCGATCGACGCCGTTGGGCGCCCACTCGCGGGTGCACTCGACGTTGAACTCGCCCGCGGTGGTGTCGAACTTCACCGTGAACTTCTCGGGCGCCTGGTCTTTGGCGAGCGACGGGTCTTTCATCGCCGCGTGGTCGGACTCGGGGAACGGCCCCTTGGCCTTGGGCTTGTCGGTTGCGCCCTGGCCGGTGTTTGCGGCCGTCGTCGCGCCGCTGCCGCTCGGGCTGGCCGGCTCTTTCTTTGCCGACGGCTGGCTCGGCTCGGGGGCCGGGGCGTCACAGGCGGCCAGGAGGGGGACGGCGACCAGAGCAACGGCGCACGCAAGGGGCGAGAACCTCATGCCGGGTTCATTCGCACGGCCGCGGCCCGGCATGCAACGTAGTCTTTGCGCTACCCCGCGGGAGCCGGGTCAGGTCCTCGGCACCTCGCCGTCGGTCGGCCACGTGAAACGCACGGTCGTCATAGGAGACCTCCACGGTTGCTTCGAAGAGGCGATGGACCTCCTCGAGCGGATTGGTCCGTCGGGGGGCGACCGCATCATTTTCGCTGGCGATCTCGTCGATCGTGGGCCCGACCCGCGCGCGTGTGTCGAGCTCGCGATGCAGCACGAGAGCATCCTCGGCAACCACGAAGAGAAGCACCTGCAACAGCGCCGTCGCGCGCCCGCCGCGCTCTCGCCCGATCACGCGCGCACGCGCTCGCTCCTCGGCGACGAGCACCTCGATTGGTTCGCGACGCTCCCGCTTCGCATCGATTTGCCCGAGCACCAGGCCGTCGTCGTGCACGCGGGGGTGATGCCCGGCGTGCCGCTGATGAAGCAGGACCCCTACCACCTGCTCCACGCCCAGTGCGTCCGACCCCCGGAGCGAAAGAGCTTCTGGCCGTCGAAGGCACCCGACACCCATTCCTTCTGGGCGAACGCTTGGGCGGGGCCCGAGCGCGTGATCTTCGGTCACACCGTCGTCGACCGCCCGTTCGTGGGCGAGCACGCCGCCGGCATCGACACCGGGTGCGTGCACGGCGGCACCCTCACGGCGGTGGTGCTGCCCGAGTGGCGTCTGTTCAGCGTCCCGTCGCGTCAACCGCCGGGTGGCCGCCTGCCCCGCTACGAGATCATGCCGGGAATCCGCTGCTTTTCGTGAGCCGCGTGCGAGCGACAATCGCTCGAACAGTTTCGGCTTTCGCCACGTTGCGTCAAGGCTATACTGCAACGCGTCAGTGCGCCCGCAGCATCCTCGCCCTGCCCTCTACGATCCGAGCTTCGATCACGACGCTTGCGGGGTGGGGTTCCTGGCGCACTTGAAGGGCCAGCCGTCGCACGCCATCGTCGACGAGGGGCTCCGGGCGCTCGAGCGGCTCGCGCACCGGGGCGCGACGGGTGCCGAGGCCGACACCGGCGACGGCGCGGGAGTGCTCATCCAGATCCCGCATCGCCTGTTCGAGCGCGAGTGCGCGCTCGGTCGCATCGAGACACCCGAGGATCGGCGACCGCTCGCGCAGCTGCCCGCGCCGGGCGAGTACGCGGTCGGCCTCTTCTTCGGCTCGCAGGACGCGCAGGCGAGCGCGCTCGCCAAGCTCATCTTCGCGATGATCGTCCGGCAAGAGGGCCTGCGCCTGCTCGGTTGGCGGCGTGTGCCGACCGACAACCGCCACATCGGCCGCACCGCGCGGAGCGTCGAACCGACGATGGACCACGTGTTCGTCGCCCCGGGCGAGGGCATCGACGACGCCGCGTTCGCCCGCAAGCTCTTCGTCGTTCGCAAGCGGTTCCAGTCGACGATCAAGTCGAGCGGCATCGACGACCGGCAGTACTTTCACCTGCCGACGCTCTCGAACAAGACCCTCGTCTACAAGGGCATGCTCACGCCCGAGCAGCTGCGCGATTACTTCGGCGATCTCGACGACCCGCGCACCGAGAGCGCGCTCTGCCTGTTTCACTCGCGGTTCTCGACGAACACGTTCCCGAGCTGGGAGCTCGCGCACCCGTACCGCATCGTCGCCCACAACGGCGAGATCAACACCCTGCGCGGCAACGTGAACTGGATGCGCGCGCGTGAGGCGCTGCTCTCTTCGACGCTGTTCGGCGCCGACCTCGAGAAGACGCTCCCCATCGTTCACGAGGGGCTCAGCGATTCGGCGTGCCTCGACAGCGTGCTCGAGCTGCTCGTCAGCGGCGGCCGGTCGCTGCCGCACGCCGTGATGATGCTCCTGCCCGAGGCGTGGGAGCACGACGCGACGATGAGCCCCGAGCTGCGCGCGTTCTACGCCTACCACGGCTGCTTGATGGAGCCCTGGGACGGCCCCGCTTGCGTGTGCTTCACCGACGGCACCCAGATCGGGGCCGTGCTCGACCGCAACGGGCTCCGCCCGGGTCGGTTCTGGGTGACATCTGACGATATCGTCATTCTCGCCTCCGAGACCGGTGTGTACGACGTCGCCCCCGAGAAGATCCTCGAGAAGGGGCGCCTCGGGCCGGGCCGCATGTTCCTGCTCGATCTCGCCGAGGGCCGCATCGTCCCCGATGCCGAGATCAAGCAGCGCGTCGCCACCGAGGTGCCCTACCTCCAGTGGACGACCGAGAACCTCCTGCCGCTCGCGAGCCTGCCTCCTCTCGAGCCGCCCGAGCGCCTCGAGGGCGAGCCTCTCGAGCGCGCGCTCGCGGCGTTCGGCTACTCCGACGAAGATCTGCGAATCCTCCTCGCGCCCATGGCGACGCGGGGTGAAGAGGCGGTCGGCTCGATGGGCAACGACGCCGCGCTCGCCGTCCTCTCCGATCGGCCCCGCCCGCTCTTCGACTATTTCCAGCAGCTCTTCGCGCAAGTCACGAACCCGCCGCTCGACGCCATCCGCGAGAAGCTCGTGACGTCGCTCGGCACCGCGATCGGCCCCGAGGGCAACCTCCTCGATCCTCGGCCCGAGAGCTGCCACCTCGTCCTCCTCGATGGGCCGTTCCTCGACACCGCCGAGTTCGCGCGCCTGAGCGGGGGCGGGCCGCTCGGCGTGACGGTGCTCGATATGACGTTCCCGGCCGAAGAGGGCGAAGAGGGGCTCGAGCCCGCGCTCTTGTCGCTGTTCGCCAAGGCCGACAACGCGATCGCGAACGGCTCGAAGGTGCTGTTGCTCTCCGACCGCGGCGTCTCCGAGCAGCGCGCGCCCATCCCGTCGCTCCTCGCGGTCGCCGGCCTGCACAACCACCTGGTTCGCGAGCGCAAGCGCACGCGCGTCACGCTCATCGTCGAGTCGGGCGAAGCGCGTGAGGTGCACCACGCCGCGATGCTCATCGGGTACGGCGCGAGCGCGATCTGTCCCTACCTCGCCCTCGACGCCCTGCCGCTCCTGCGGCGCCACGGGCTGGCCCCCGACGACGTCGCCGACGACGAGCTCCGCGCCCGCTACCTGGCCGCGATCGAGAAGGGCGTCGTGAAGGTCATGAGCAAGATGGGGATCAGCACGATCGCGAGCTATCGCGGCGCGCAGATCTTCGAGGCGGTCGGCCTCGCCAAGGAGCTCGTCGACAAGTACTTCACGCTCACCCCGTCACGGGTCGGCGGCGTGGGCGCGCGCGAGATCGCGCGCGACGTGCTCGCGCACCACGCCCGCGCCTACACCCCCGGGCCGCCGGCGGCTCTCGAGATCGCCGGCCAGTACCAGTGGCGCCGCGGCGGCGAGCGTCACCTCTTCGACCCCGAGACGGTGTTCAAGCTCCAGCACGCGACGCGCTCGCGGTCGTTCGAGATCTTTCGCGAGTACACGCGGGCGATCGACGAGGGCACCGAGCGGCTGTGCACGATCCGCGGGCTGCTCCAGCTCAAGACCGACGCAACCACGCCCATCCCCATCGAAGAGGTCGAGCCGGTCGAGGCGATCATGTCGCGCTTCGTGACGGGCGCGATGAGCTACGGCTCGATCGGGGCCGAGGCGCACGAGACGCTCGCCATCGCGATGAACCGCATCGGGGGCCGGTCGAACAGCGGTGAGGGCGGTGAGGACCCGCGCCGGTTCGTCCCCGACCCGAACGGCGACAGCCGCCGCAGCGCGGTGAAGCAGGTCGCGAGCGCGCGCTTCGGCGTCACGAGCGCGTATCTCTGCGACGCCGACGAGCTCCAGATCAAGATCGCGCAGGGCGCCAAGCCCGGTGAGGGTGGGCAGCTGCCCGGCAACAAGGTCTATCCATGGATCGCGGCGGTGCGCCACGCGACCCCGGGCGTCGGCCTGATCAGCCCGCCGCCCCACCACGACATCTACTCGATCGAAGACCTGGCGCAGCTCATCTACGATCTGCGCGCCGCCAACGCGCGCGCGCGCGTGAGCGTGAAGCTGGTGGCCGAGGTGGGGGTCGGGACGGTCGCGGCCGGCGTGGCCAAGGCCAAGAGCGACGTGGTCGTCATCGCTGGCCATGACGGGGGCACCGGCGCGAGCGCGCTCACGTCGCTCAAGCACGCGGGCGGTCCGTGGGAGCTCGGCCTCGCCGAGGCGCAGCAGACGCTCGTCGCCAACGCCCTCCGCGACCGCGTGGTGCTCCAGGTCGACGGCGGCATGCGCACGGGGCGCGACGTGCTCGTCGCCATGCTGCTCGGGGCCGAAGAGTACGGGTTCGCGACCGCCCCCCTCGTCGTGATGGGCTGCGTGATGATGCGGGTCTGTCACCTCGACACGTGCCCGGTCGGCATCGCCACGCAAAACCCCGACCTGCGCGCCCGGTTCACGGGGCGGGCCGAGCACGTGGTGAGCTTCTTTCGCTACATCGCCGAAGAGGTGCGCCAGGGCCTGGCCGCGCTGGGCCTGCGCACCGTCGACGAGGGTGTGGGGCGCGTCGATCTGCTCGAGCCGCGCGTCGAGTCGGCCCCGCCGTCGACGCGTCTCTCGCTCGTCAGCACGGTCGGCCCCGGCGCGGCCAAGGCGCGCAGCCTGGATTTCTCGCGCATCCTCGACGCCTCGCACCTCGCCGCGCCGGGCGCGACCGAGCGCGCGCCGCTCCGCTCCAAGACGCGTTCGCCCGCGCCCACCCCGACCCGCACGCTCGACCGCAAGATGCTCGACCTCGCCGAGCCTGCGCTGTTCTACGGCGATGAGGTCCGCGCTTCTCTCGCCATCACCAACCAGGACCGCGCGGTGGGGACGGCGCTGGGCAGCGAGATCACGCGCCGTCACGGCGGCCAGGGCCTGCCCGAGGGCACCGTCACGTTCAGCCTCACCGGCTCTGCGGGGCAGAGCCTGGGCGCCTTCTTGCCACGCGGCGTGACCCTGCTCTGCGAGGGCGACGCGAACGACTACGTCGGCAAGGGCCTCTCCGGTGGCGTGGTCGCGGTGTACCCGCCGTCGAGCGCCGCTTTTGAAGCTGACAAGAACGTCATTGCTGGCAACGTCATCCTCTACGGCGCCACCGCGGGTCGTGTGTTCCTCCGCGGGCGCGCCGGTGAGCGCTTCGCCGTTCGAAACAGCGGCGCGTCGGCGGTGGTCGAGGGCGTCGGCGACCATGGCTGCGAGTACATGACGGGCGGCACCGTCGTCGTGATCGGCCCGATCGGGCGCAACTTCGGGGCAGGGATGAGCGGCGGCGTCGCCTACGTCCTCGGCGAGGCCGGGGATGTCGCGCCGCGAATGAACCACGCCCTGATCGCCCTCCGCACACCGAGCGACGCCGACATGGCCGTCGTGCGGGCCTTGCTCGAGGAGCACGCGGCCCTCACCGCCAGCACGGTGGCGCGTGATCTCCTGCTGGGGTGGGATGCCTCGCCGCCCACGTTCACCAAGATCGTGCCGACGGAGTACGAACGCGTGCTCCGCGGGGGTGGGCATAGCAGCGCGCAAACCCTGGAGCCGCCGGCGTCGTCGCGCGGCGTGGCGGCGGAGTAACGATGGGCAACCCTACGGGCTTTCTCGAGATCGATCGCGAGACGCCGGACAAGCGCCCCGTCGACGAACGGGTACGCGACGCGCGTGAGATCTACGAACCGTTCCCCGAAGAAAAGCTGCGCGCGCAGGCGTCGCGCTGCATGGACTGCGCGATCCCGTTTTGCCACCAGGGCTGTCCGCTCGGGAACCTGATCCCCGATTTCAACGATCTGGTTTACCGCGGGCGGTTCGACGAGGCGGCGCGCCGTCTCGGCGAGACCAACAATTTTCCCGAGATGACGGGGCGCCTCTGCCCCGCGCCGTGCGAGGCCGCGTGCGTGCTCGGTATCCACGCGCCGCCCGTGACCATCAAGCAGGTCGAGCTCGAGATCGCGGAGCGCGCGCTCGGTGAGGCGGGCTGGCTGCCCCAGCCCGCGCCCGTCAAGACCGGCCGTCGCGTCGCGATCGTCGGGTCGGGCCCGGCGGGCCTCGCCTGCGCGCAAGAGCTCGCGCGCGAGGGGCACGACGTCGTCGTGTTCGAGCGCGCCGATCGTCCAGGCGGCCTCCTTCGCTACGGCATCCCCGACTTCAAGATGGAAAAGCCCGTGCTCGATCGGCGGCTCGATCAGCTCCGGGCCGAGGGTGTCGCGTTTCGTTGCGGTGTCGAGGTCGGTCGCCACGTCACCGCGGCCGAGCTGCGTGACGGCTTCGACGCGGTGGGGCTCGCGACGGGCGCGCTCGCCGCTCGCGGGCTCGACGTGCCGGGCGCGGATCTACCGGGGGTGCACCCCGCGCTCGAGTACCTCGAGCAAGAGAACCGCGTGCAGGCCGGTGAGATCGTCCCCGCGCCGGCCCGCATCTCCGCCGCGGGCAAGCGCGTGATCATCTTGGGCGGTGGTGATACCGGCGCCGACTGTCTCGGGACCGCGCACCGCCAAGGCGCCCTCTCGGTGGTGCAGCTCGAGATCGCGCCACGGCCGCCCGACCGGCGCGCCGCGCACGATCCGTGGCCCACCTGGCCAAACGTGTTTCGCGTCTCGCCCGCCCACGAAGAGGGCGGCGAGCGTGACTTTGCCATTCGCACGCTCCGCATCGAGGCCGTGGGCGGCCGTGCCGCCCGGCTCGTTGCCGAGCGGGTCGAGTGGGCCGCCGGCTCGATGACGTCGACGGGTGAAGAGGTGTCGTTCGACGTCGATCTCGTCCTCGTCGCCACCGGCTACATGGGGCCCGAGCCGAGCGCGCTCTACGCCGCGCTCGGGGTCGAGCTCGACACGCGCGGGCGCATCGCCGCCGACGACGGCGGGCGCACCACCGCCCCGAACGTGTTCGCGATGGGCGACGCCCGCCGCGGCGCCTCGCTCATCGTGTGGGCGATCGCCGAGGGCCGGCGCGCGGCGCGCAGCATGAGCGCGTTCTTGAGCGGCAAGCGCATGCTCAAGGTGGGGTGAGCCGAGCTGGCGGTCTGGCATGCGGCGGCAGACCGACGCAAGAGCTCCGGTGGCGTTGCGGCTCCGGAGGCTGAACGGTTACCGTGATGCTTCGATGCCGCCGCGCGCTCCCAACGTTCCGACTGTCGCCGTGCTCGTCGCGCTCGCGGCGGGCTGCGGCGGGCCCACAGAAGCAAACTCGCCCGTAGCGCCGAGCGCCGAACCGCCGCCGCCGCCTGTCGACACGCCGCCGGAGCCCAGCTCGCCCGCGACCGCGGCCGACACACCACGGCAGCGCCAGCTCGAAGCCAAAAAGTCCCGAGAGCGATGCGGCGAGACGTCGTGCCCGCCGGGTACGATCGCAGTGCCGGCTTGCCCCGGCGGTGTCCGCCCGCGACCGGATGACTGTGACCCGCCGCCGCGCTGCCTCAGCCCCGGCCAACCGGTCGAGAAGTGCTCGCCCGGAATGTAGGCGCCGCACTCGACGTGCAGGCCCAGCTGGCAGGTGAGTTGCGCGGCCCGCGCTCTGCACCGGCGCCTCGACGACGGGCCGCGCTCACGGGCAGGTGTGCCCGCGCTGGATCCCCAGCGGGATGCCCAGCGCCCAACAC
>CALKVR010000836.1 GCA_938004815.1 uncultured Polyangiaceae bacterium
CGTAATCGCAGATCGTGCCGCCGCAGCACTGGACGTCGAACGCGCAGTCGCTGCCGAGGCCCAGGCAGCCCGGCGCGCCGCAGACGCCACCGCCAGGGCCTGCGCCGCAGACGAGCCCCTGATCGGCGCAGCAACCGAGACCGGTGCCGTTGGGATCACAAGGGTCGCCCGCCTGCGCGCAGACCGGCCCCGCGAGCACGCACACCCGATCCGTCGGGTCGCACACCGCCTGAGGATCGGCCTCGGCCGCGGTGGTGCCGGGCCCCGGCGGCGAGCAGCAGTCGCCGTCGGCCAGACAGGGGGCGCCGAGCGCTGCGCACGTCTTGGCCGCGCAGACGCCGTCGTCGCAGCGACGCGTGCAGCACTCGTCGTCGCGGCGGCACGTCTGCCCGACGAGCGCGCACGCCGTGCCTCCGCAGTAGCCGTTCTCGCACGCGGCATCGCAGCAGGGCGCCGCGTCGGGCCCCGAGCAAGCGACGCCGCGCGGCGAGCAGCACGTCTGCGAGTCGGGGGCGCAGGCGGCGAGGCCGAGCGACCAGTTGCAGCAGTCGGTCTCGTCGGCGCAGCCGCCGCCGCGCGTGCAGAACGGCTCGTTGTCGAGGCACGCGAGCGACCCGGGGCAGCTCTCCAGACAAGCGTCTTCTTCGTACCCCGAGAGGAACCCGTCGCGCTCCGCGACGCTCGCCTGGCGCAGGGTGCTTTCCATCGCGTCGCACGCGTAGCGGTCGCGGCCGTAGCAGGCCCCCAGCTGCTCGCAGAGCTGCGCCGTCACGCTGGCGCCATCACCGGCGACGAGATCGCTGCAAGCGCCGAGGAGCACCGCCGCGCCGAGCCCCGACACGACGAGGGCCGCCCCGAGGGCGCCGGCGCGATGCGGGGGGCGAGGGCGGCGGCTCATCTCAGGGGCACAGCTTTTTCACGGCCTCGAGCGCGTCGAGCGCTCGCAGCCGGTTGATCTCGAAGGCGGCGGCCTCGGCAGGCTCGAGCCCGGCGGTGTCCGAGATCGACAGCTCGGCGAAAGCGGCGCCGATCCCGCTGCCCTCGGGGCCGCACGAGCGCTGGCTGATCGCGACGTCGATGGCGTCGATCGCCGCGATCAGGGCGCCGTAGGCCGGGACGCCCGTCGCCGCGTCGAAGACGGTGTCGCTGCCGGCGAGCGTGCTCGCCTCGGCGCCATCGACCGAACCGAACAGCTCGACGCGCCCGCTGAAGGCGCCGCAGGCCGGGATCGTCACCGTCGCCTGAGCGATGAGCGCACCGCCCGGGCCGAGCCGTCGAAGACCAAGCTGCCCCTCGTCCTTGGTTGCGCTCTCGAAAGGCACGAGGCCGAGCTCGAGCGGAGCCGAGACGTCGAAGCGCGCCCGAACGCGCGCCGGCCGCACGAGATCGTCGAAGCGATCGCCGAAGAGGTACGCCAGATCGGCTGCGTACGCGGCGTCGATGCTGCGCTCGGGTGGGCGCGTCGGGTCGCCGGACACGGCGGCGGCGACGTAGAGCGAGGCGTCGGAGAGGTCACGGTCCGCCAGCAGCAGAGGGTGCGACGCGATGGCGACCGCGTTCTCACCCGGCTCGAACGCCTGCACCTCGACGAGCGTGATCGGGATGCCGGCCTCTCGCCACGCCGCCGCCGTCTCGAGAGACGCCGAGTCTCTGGCCCCCATGCTCCCGTCCGTGAAGAGCAGGACGTGGGCGGGCGCGGGCGCCTCTGCGGCGAGGGTGACGACCGGGTCGCGAACCACGGAGAGCGGCGGATTGCCACCGAACTGGAGGCGCGACCGCAACCCCGCCGTGTAGGCCGCGACGTCGGCCTGCGCATTGGCCGCCGCGGCGAGCCGCACACCGACCGGCGCTTCGTCGGTCCACTCGACGACGCTGATGCGGTCATCGAGCCCGGACGTCGCGACCCGCGCCGCCATCGTCTCGAGCGCGCTGACGAGCAGCGGCACTTCGGACCGGACGCTCGGGCCCAGATCGAGCACCGCGATCACGTGCACGGGCTCGCTCGCGGGCGGCGAGAGGTAAGCGACGTCGAGGCGCGTCTCGGTCAGTCGGCCGACGAAACGACCCGACGCGGGTCCGGTGCGGGGCCCCAGGTAAGCCAAGAGCTCGGCCGACCCGGGCGCGACGTCGGGCCACCGGCCCGCGCGTACCTCCGCGAGCGCCAGCGTCGCGCCGGTGAACCGCCGCGCGTCGGCAGGCTGGAGCGCGTGCACGGAGAGCGTCGACGAGCAGAGCGCGGTCGGATCGGCCGCGCCCAGACCGCTCGGATCGAAGTAGACCGGGCGGGCGTCCTCGGGGGGCACGCCGCCCTCGCCCGCCCCCTCACCGGGGATCGGGGGCCCGTAGTCTTCGTTGCTGTCGGCGCTCCCGCCCGTCGAGCAGGCCGTCGAGGAGGCGAGCAAGCAGCAAAGGACGGAGGCGACGAGCGAGCGGACCCCAAGCATGGCCCTGCGAGATGCAAGAAGCCCACCCGGACGACACGAGCCCGCGGGGGCCGATCTCTGGCGAAACGGTTGACTCGGGTTGGCACACGCTGACGGCGTCGTCATAGGCACGCTCCGCCACTGCAGAGTGCGCCCCCGCAGCACTCGATGTCCACCGAGCACGGGGCGCCCACCGGCTGGCAGCAATGCGGGAAGAAGGAGTCCTCGCACATCCCCCCGCAGCAGTCGCTGTTGCTCCCACATTCTACGCCAGGTGGGGAACACGCCAGATCGGGGTCACAGAAGCTCGTGCCGTCGACGCGGACGAAGCAGAGCTCGCCCTGATCGAGGCAGCAGTTGAGCGCAGGATCACCCACCGGCACGCAGGCGTTGCACGCGGCGGGCGGGTTCTGGCAGATGGCGTCGCGGCAAACGAGCGGCTCGCCCCCGGTCGGGCAGCAGTCGGCATCGACGAGGCAGCTCTCCGAGAAGTCGCTGCACGTCTTGGCGTCGCAGGCGCCGCCGGTGCAGAGCCGAGAGCAGCAGTCGGTGTTGCGCGTGCAGCCATCGCCGACGAGCGCGCACCGTTCGTCGCCGCAGTGTCCGTCGACGCAGAGCTCTCCTCCGCAGCAGTCACCGCCGGTGCCGCAAGGAGCGCCGAGAGGCGCGCAGCAGGCGCCTTGACGGCATGCGCCCGTGCCGCGCGTCGAGCCGCAACAATCGACGTCGTCGTCGCATGCGAGCCCGTTCTCGAGGCAGAGCGGCGCGCGATCGCGGCAGCCGCGTGCGCTCGAACAGCTGGCGAGGCAGTCGTTTCGCGCGTGATGCTCGAGAAATTGGCTCGTCACGTCCGGATCGTCGGCGGTGCGAAAACGCTGGTCGAAGAGCGCGCAGCTCGGATCGACCGGCTCGCAATCGGAGACGACCTGGCAAAGCGCCGGCACGACGTCTTGGGCATCGCCCGCGACGAGATCGGCGCACCCGCCAGCGGCCACCGCCAGCGCGATCGCCCCGAAGCGAGCTCTCACGGCGCTTGCCCGACCGGGCGGGCGACGGTGTTCAAGCAGACGTCGAGCTGCGGCTGGCACAGATCACCAGACTCGAAGAACAAGCACTGGCGGCACGGCTCGAAGTACCACGCGCATTGGGTCAACAGCTCGTCGTCGGGGTCGGGCATGGGACACTCACCCTTCACCCGACAGGCGAGCCACGCCGCGGAGGGCACGGCCGCATCCTGCGCCTGGCACAGACACGACGCCAACGCGATGAGCGGCTCGGCCGACTCGACGCAGACCCCGGGCTCCGCTGGAGCGTCACCGCTGGATGGGAACGCGTCGGCGCAGGAGATGCAGCTGTCGCAGCAGCCCCCCGCGAACTGGCCGCTGTTCCCGCTCACGACGATCGCACCGAAACAGCAAGCAAAGCTCTCGCAACCCTCCGGCGTGGTGCAGGCGCCGCAACCGTCGGCGAGCTTGCAGCTCTCGCCGTCGGGGTTTCGCTCGGCGCCGGTCGCCTGCCCGTAGCAGCTCGCGACGTTGTCGCAGTCGTCGCACTCGGACTCGGCGAGGAGGCGCTGCCCCTGCTCCCCGCCCTCGGCGACGCCCGCCTTGCACGCCTGGACGAACGCCGGCCCCTGCTGTTCGAGGTAGGGGCACGAGCAGAGGATCTCGCCCACCCGTTCGAGGCTCTTCACCTCGTCGGGGTTCGGAACGTCGAGGATGATGTCGCACGCCGCGCCGAAGATGCCGAGCAGGGGCAGGGCCAGCGCGACGCGCGCGCGGATCACCATGTGCCTCCGAGAGTGACGCCGCCGCCCCCGGGGAGCGTCCACGGAGCGATCGCCGTCGTCGGCTTGGGGGCGTCGCCCTCTTCGGGCTCACCGGCGGGCGCCGTGAGGACGAGGGTGATGCCTGCGCCCACGAGCGCGAGCCCGCCGAGCCCGACCCACTGGCCGGCCTCGGCCAGCGTCCCCGACTCTTCGATCAGATCGTAGCCCTGAGGCGAGCAGAGGACCTTGTCGCCGCGCTCGACGCAGTTGCCCGCGGCGTTCGCCTCGGACCGCCGCGCGAGCGCGATGCTCTCGAGGATCGCGAAGGTGGTCACCCCCGCGAGCCCGACGCTCAGCACCACGAAACCCGCGATCCGCTGCTCGGGCCGAGGCTCGGGCCCGCGCGGGCCCCCCGTGGACGGCGGCGGATGAGCCTTGGCGATGGCGGCGAGATCGAGCGCGACCGTCGCGGTCTGCCCCTCGGTGAGCACGGCCTCGCGGGTCTCCAGCACCTTGCTGCCTCGCGAGACGGTGATCGCCACCTTGCCCGGGTCCTGGTCCAGAGGGAGCCCGAACCGCGTGGCCGGCACCTCGACGCCGCCCACCGAAACGCGCAGGGCCTCGGGGCCGGCGACGACGTCGAGCAAGAGCTTCGGGACGCGGGGGGCGACGGCGGCACGGCGCTCCTCGGCGAAGCCCGAACGCTCGTCTTTTTGGCTGCTTGCGAGCTCGACCGCCTCGGCCCACCGCTTGTGAGCGCTCGCGGTTCGGCCGTCCTGCTCCAGACAGTCGGCGAGGTTCATGAGCGTCCCGAGCGTTTTTTGCAGCTCGAGCGCGGCCTGGAACTTGGGGCAGGCCTCGGCGATCTTGCCGGCCGCCATGAGGCCCTTGGCCTCTTGAAAGA
>CALKVR010000837.1 GCA_938004815.1 uncultured Polyangiaceae bacterium
GCGGCCCCGCCCTCCCAGAGCAAGCTGACCACGGGCCGCGCGAGCGGGTCTCCCGTGTTCGTCAGCTCGAAGGTGCGGTCACCGTCTCCGGTCTCTCGGCTCTTGGACCTCGGCACGACTCCGAACGACGGTACCACGACTCGGGGGCGTCCCTAGTTCGGCTCGGGCTCGACCCGGCCCACCCCGACGCGGCGTACTTGAGAAAAAATTGCGCAAGCTGCGCGCCCACCGCGGTTGCCGGCACCGCGTCGGCGCGTCGGGCCGCGGCGGAGGCTCGCGCGAGCTGCGCTGGAACGGGGCCTGCTACGTGCGGCCTTCATGGCGAACCAGAACCAGCTCTTCTCTGCGGTCTCCGACCTCGTCGACCTGGTGGTTCCGCTGCTCGGCGCGACGATCGTCCTCGCCCAGGTCACCGGCCAGATCCTCAAGGCTACGAACCCGGAGCCCAGCGGGCCGCCGCCCACCTACTACATCGGCCTGCCGCCCGACGATCCGAACGCGCCGAGCCAGCAGCAGGCCGTGTCCGACGGCCCCGCGATCACGCCAGTCGTCGGCATCGGCATCGACCACGCCGGCGGGTTGTTCCTCGAGGGCCCCGACCACGGCGTCCTCCTCGGCTCGACAGGCACGCCGGTCGCGGTCGTCGGGTTTGCGCTGGCCGACGGGCAGCCCGTGCTCACCGGCAACGGCACCATCTTGATCGGCCCCGGTCAGCTCCCGCTCGCGGGGCAGGGCTCTGCGACCTCGATGGGCCCCGTCGTGGATCAATCACCGGACGGCGTGCACATGATGGTGAGCGCCGACATGCAGGGCCCGCCCGGCGTGCACACGATCTACAACCTCTGCGGTACGAGCGGCACGTGGGACCACGACTTCACCGCCGAGATCGCGGGCGCGGTGAACGGTCACGGCTACTATTGGCAAGGCGTCAGCTACCCCGCGCAGACGTTCCCGATGGGCCCGTCGGTCAAGGCGGGGGTCGAGGAGCTCGTCAGGCTCATCAGCCAGAAGCCCGGCACGTTCGCGATCATGGGCTACAGCCAGGGGGCGATCGTCACCTGCAAGGTCTGGCGTGACGAGATCATGAACCCCGCGGGGCGCTTGCACGATCGCCTGGACGACATCTTCGCGCACGTCACGTTCGGCAACCCGCTCCGCTGTCCGGGCTTCGCCCACGGCAACGCGCTCGCCAACATCCCGTTCCCTCAGAACGAGTTCGGGTTCCTCACCGGGGGCATCGCGGGCCCCGACGACCTGACCCCGTGGCAGACGATGCCGTGGCACATGGACTTCGCCAAGAACGGCGATCTGTTCACCACCTGCCCGACCGGCACCGACCCGTGGACGAACGAGGCCGAGCCGGGCGAGATGCAGACCGCGGTCTACAAGATGGTGCAGGGCGAGATCGCCGGCCACGAGAGCATCCTTCAGCAGGTCGGCGAGATCCTGACGAACCCGTTCGGCGAGATGATCCCGCTGATCCTCGCCATCGCCGACGGTATCCAGTTCGCCGCCGACGCCGGTACGCACGGCTACCCCGAGTGCCGGCAGGCCGCGATCGATTGGCTCATTCAGCGCGGCGCGCAGACGCCGGTGGGTTGAGCCATGAGCACCTACTACTTCAACGAAGCCGTCTTCTCGCTCCCCGACCGCAGCTTCATCGACCGCACCCTGCACCGGCTCGAGTCGCCCCTCGACGGCGACGACTCGCTGGGCGTGGAGATCCGACGCCTGCCGATGCCGCATGGCAAGAGCCTGCGCCAGTTGGTCGACGACGAGATCGCCGACACCAAGACCAAGGTCGACGGCTTCACCGTCGTCGAGGAGGCCGAGGTCGCGCTCGCGGGGGCGCCTGCGATCGTCGTGCGCGCCCGCCTTCGGGCCCTCGATCTGCCGTATCAGCAGCTGCAAGCCCACGTCGCGCGCGGCGACACCTGGATCATGCTCACCGTGACCGGTCCGTCGACCGAGCGCGCCCTGTGCGACGAGACGTTCGAGCGCGTCCTCTGCAGCGTCGCGTGGCGCAACTGACCCGATCGCAGGAGGCGAGACGATGGCGAGCTACTACCTGAACGAGGCGGTCGTCGACCTGCCCGACCGACGTTTCATCGACAAGACGATCCACGGCCTGGAGTCGAAGTTGCCGGGTGACAAGACGCTCGGTGTGTTCGTGCATCGGCGGCCGATCGAGGCCGGCGCCGATCTGCGCGCGCTCGTCGACGAGAACGTCGCGCTCAACCAGAAGCGGCTCATGAGGTTCACCGTCCTCGACGAGACGAGCGCGCTCGTCGGTGGCCGCCCCGGGATCTTGCTGCGTACGAGCTGGCGGCGCGAGCAGCGCGACCTCTATCAGCTGCAAGCCCACGTCGCGCTGCCAGACAATTTGGTGATCGTCGCGGTGGCGGGGCCGCTCGAGGAGCGCGGCGCGTGCGACGAGACCTTTGACAGCATCCTCTCGACGATCAGCTGGCGTGAAGCGTGAGCGCGCCGCGCGCGCTGGAACATCACTTGCTGAGGTACGCCCCCATGATCAAACGCACGACCGTGTCCGCTCTCCTCTTCGTGTTCGGCATCCTCGCTGGCTGCGCGCCGCCCGGCAGCGGCGAAGACGACGGTGAAACCATCGCGGAGCAGGATGACGCCATCGGCGCACAGGTCATCGCCGACATCGCCATGGCCAACGTCGGCAAGACCGCTTGCGGCACCAATTCGACGGGTACCAAGGGCTTCGAGTCGAGCTGCTATGGCAATGGTGGGCAGCCCGAGTATTGGTGCTCGGACTTTGCGAAGTGGGTGTGGAAGCAGGCGGGCGCCAAGGTCGACGGGCTGACCGCTGCGGCCGGAACCTTCTATTGCTATGGGCAGCAGCACGGCACCCTGTCGGCCACGCCCAAGGTCGGCGACGCCGTCGTCTACAACTACCAAGGCAACTGCTGGGCGGACCACGTCGCCCTCGTGACCAAGGTGAACCCCGACGGCAGCATCGTCACCGTGAGCGGCAACTGGGGCGGGCAGAGCGGCAGCCAGGCTCATTTCTCGTCGACGTCGAGCGTGAAGATCAACCAGCCCGCGTACCCAGGCGTGGTCGGTCACAAGCCGGGCGTGATCGGCATGAAGATCAGCGGGTTCATCTCGCCCGTCGGCTTGCCCAAGGAACAGCCTCCGGCCCCGCCGGAGGGGACGCAGGCGTTCGTCTACCCGAAACAGCAGCACTATCTGCACAGCGACGGTGGCGGCAACATCCGACACCACTTCTGGGACGCGGGGCAGCAAGCCGTCCTCACCGATACCTGGGGGACGGGCACCGCCGGCAACCCGGTCGCGTTCGTGCACGGGACGTCACAGCACGTCTTCGCGCGCGGGGCGGACGGCTCGCTCCCCCATTGGTACTGGGACCCGGTCAATGGCGGGCGCTTCGACAACTGGGCGCCGAACGCCAACCTGGCCGGCGACCCGGCCGCGATCGTGATCGGCGACTACCAGGCGGTGTGGGCCGTCGACCAGGGC
>CALKVR010000838.1 GCA_938004815.1 uncultured Polyangiaceae bacterium
GCGCAGAGGCGCTCGCGCTGCTTGCTTCGGGCGACCGGCGACCCGACGTCATCGTCCTCGACCTGTCGATGCCCGGCGTCGACGGCTGGCAGTTCCTCGAGCGCCGCGCGCGCGAGCCGAGCCTCGCGACGATCCCGGTCGTGGTGGTGACGGCGTCCGCGGGCGCGGGCGTCCGTGACGTGACGGTCCTGCGCAAGCCCGTGCGGCTCGACAAGCTCGGGCAGGCCATCGGCCAGGCGATCGGCGCCCCGTCGGCCGAGCAGGTGGCGCGATGAAGTCCGAGAAGCCACCGGTGGACGCGGCCCGCGAGCTCGAGCTCGAGCGTGCCACGCGCCTCGCGCTCGAGCGCGTCTCTGCCGCCGAAGACGAGAGCGCCGAGCTCGACGACTTCTTGGCCAAGCTCCTTGCCACGTTCGTCGAGGTCGGGCGCTTCGACGTCGCGACCGCTCGCGTGCGCGAGGGCGAACGGCTCCGGTCACGCGCCGCCATCGGCCTCGAAGAAGAGGTCGCGGCGGGCTACTGCGTCGACATCGACGACGGCATCCCCGAGAGGTCGGCGCTCGCGCCCATCTCCGCGGGGGACGCTTCGGCCGGTGAGCACATCGCAAAGAAGAGCGTGCGCTCGCTCTACCGCGCCCCGCTGCGTGCGGACGACAAGCTCTTGGCGGTCGTGTACCTGGGCTCGCGCGCCGAGCACACGCTGTCGGACGACGAGCGGCGCTTTCTCGATCTCGTCGTGGCTCGGGCCTCGGCCGCGCTGCGGCGCTACCTGTCGCGTGAGGCGCTGCGTCAGGCGGTGTTCTCGCGCGACGACGTGATGGGGGTGGTGGCCCACGACCTGCGCAACCCGATCAACGTCATCTCGATGGCCGCGCTCACGCTGCATCAGCGCCTTGTCGACTCGACCTCGCGCCGGCCGGTCGAGCGCATCATGCGCGCGGTCGAGCGCGCCGACCACCTGATCCGCGATCTCTTGGCGGTGAACGCCATCGAAGCAGGGCAGTTCGCGATCGAGCGCGGTCCCGTCGAGACGGCCAACACGATCCTCGCGGCCCTCGAGTCGCAGCAGACGCTCGCCGCGAGCGCATCGGTGATCCTCGCCAGCGATATCTCGCCCGAGCTGCCGTCGATCGAGGCCGACGAAGAGCGCCTGCTCGAGGTCCTCGAGAACCTGATCGGCAACGCGGTAAAATTCACAAAGGCTGACGGTTCTGTCACGGTCGGGGCGATGGGCCGCGAGCGTGACGTGCTCATCTGGGTCAAAGACAACGGCCAGGGTGTCCCGCCCGAGCACCTGCCGCACCTCTTCGATCGGTTCTGGCAGGCCAAGAAGGGCGATCGCCGCGGCACCGGCCTGGGCCTGACCATCTGCAAGGCCATCGTCGAGGCGCACGGCGGCAGCATCTGGGTCGAGAGCGCGCCCGCCGTAGGCACGACCGTGTTCTTCACCCTCCCCGCGCCCGAGCGGCGCGCCGTCAGCAAGCCCACCCCCGCGGTGGCGAACATCCTCATCGTCGACGACCGCCCCGAGAACATCCTGTCGCTCCAGGCCATCCTCGAGCGCCCGGAGTACAACCTGCTCACCGCCACCTCGGGCGAAGAGGCGCTGCGGATCGCGCTCCGCGAGAAGCTCGCGGTGGCGCTCATCGACATCGCGATGCCGGGCATGGACGGCCTCGAGGTCGCCGTGCACCTGAAAGAGCTCGAGCGCAGCCGCGACGTGCCCATCATCTTCATCACCGCGTTCGGCGACGACCCCCAGGAGATTCACCGCGCCTACGCCGCCGGCGGCGCCGACTACCTGGTGAAGCCGCTCGACACCGAGATCGTCCGCAAGAAGGTCGCCGTCTTCGTCGACCTGAGCCGCCGCCGTCTGGAGAGTCAACGCCTCAGCAGAGAACCGCAGGTTTAGCACCATGACGACCGACTACAGCCCCGAGCGCGGCAACGGCGACCCTCCCCCGCCACCCCCCGGCATGCCCGCCGAAGACTCCGCCGAGATGCGCGAGCTCCTCCGCGTGTTCTTGGCGGTGCGGGACGGCGATTTCTCGGTGAGGCTGCCCGGCCATTGGACTGGGCTGCAGGGCAAGATCGCCGATGCGGTGAACGAGGTCGTCGCCGCCAACGCCAAGATGGCGCAGCAGCTCGAGCGCGTGGGCCAGGTCGTCGGCAAAGAGGGCAAGACCCGCCAGCGCGTGCGCTTCGGCCGCCAGGTCGGGGCGTGGGCCGAGATGGAGTCGTCGGTCAACACGCTGATCGACGATCTGGTGCAGCCGACGACCGAGGTCACGCGCGCGCTCGCCGCCGTCGCCCAGGGTGACCTGACCCAGAC
>CALKVR010000839.1 GCA_938004815.1 uncultured Polyangiaceae bacterium
GGGCAGGATGATGCGCTTGATGCCCGCGCGGTGGGCCGCCAGGACCTTCTCCTTGACGCCGCCGATCGGCAGGACGCGGCCGCGCAGCGTGATCTCGCCCGTCATCGCGACGTCGTGGCGGATCTTGATGCCGGTGAGGAGCGAAACGAGCGCCGAGAACATGGTCACGCCCGCGCTCGGACCGTCCTTGGGCATGGCGCCTGCGGGGATGTGGATGTGGAGATCGCTCTTCTCGAGGAAGTCCTTGGGGATGGAGTACCTCTCGGCGTTCGTGCGCACGAACGAGAGCGCGGCCTGGGCCGACTCTTTCATCACGTCGCCGAGCTGCCCGGTGAGCTGGAGCTTGCCGGTGCCGTACATGCGCGTCGCCTCGATGAAGAGGATCTCGCCGCCGACGCTCGTCCACGCGAGACCGGTGGCGACACCCGTCTCGGCGGTGCGCTCGGCGACCTCGCTCGTGTACTTGGGAGCGCCCAAGAACTCGTGGAGATCATCTTCGTTGTCGACACGGCGAGCCTTGTCGTCGCCCTCGGCCACCTTGACCGCGACGCCGCGGATGACGGCCGCCACCTGGCGCTCGAGCGAGCGAACACCGGCCTCGCGCGTGTAGTGGTCGATGATGTGCTCGAGCGCCTGGTCGGTGACGTCGAGGTTGGTCTCGGTGAGCCCGTGCTCGCCGAGCTGCTTGGGCAGGAGGTGCCGGCGCGCGATGGCGAGCTTCTCTCGCCGGGTGTACCCGGGGATCTCCAAGATCTCCATACGGTCGCGGAGAGGCGGCGGGATGGGATCGGAGACGTTGGCGGTCGCGATGAACATCACGTTGGAGAGGTCGTACGGGATCTCCAGGTAGTGATCGGCGAACGTGTTGTTCTGCTCGGGGTCGAGGACCTCGAGCAGCGCGGCCGACGGATCGCCGCGAAAGTCGTGACCGATCTTGTCGATCTCGTCCATCATGAAGACGGGGTTCACGGTGCCCGCCTTCTTCATCCCTTGGATGATCTGGCCGGGGAGCGCGCCCACGTAGGTTCGGCGGTGACCGCGGATCGCGGCCTCGTCGTGGACGCCGCCGAGCGAGATGCGGTGGAACTTGCGCCCGAGCGCTCGCGCGATGCTGCGGCCGAGCGACGTCTTGCCCACGCCGGGCGGGCCGAGCAGGCAGAGGATCGGGCCCTTCTTGTCCTGCTTGAGCTTGCGGACGGCGAGGTACTCGAGGATGCGCTTTTTCACCTTCTCGAGGCCGTAGTGGTCCTCGTCCAAGACCTCGCGCACCTTGGCGATCTCGAGGTTGTCGGGCGTCGAGTGCGTCCACGGCAGATCGAGGATCCAGTCGAGGTAGGTGCGCACCACCGTGTACTCGGCGGAGCCGACCTGCATCGTGCGCAAGCGCTTGAGCTGCTTCTTGGCGACCGTCTCGGCCTCTTGAGGCAGGTTCGTCTTGGCGATGCGCTCTTCGAGGCCGTCGAGATCACCCTGGTCGCCGTCGTCTTCACCCAGCTCTTCTTTGATGGCCTTGAGCTGCTGGCGGAGCACGTACTCGCGCTGGTTCTTGCCCATCTCCTCTTTGATCTGAGAGTTGATGCGCTCGCGCATCTTCAAGATCTCGAGCTGCCGCGTGAGCAGACGGAGCACCTTGCGGACGCGCTCCTTGACGTCGATGGTCTCGACGAGCTGCGCCTTCTCTTCGACGGGGGCGTCGAGGTTGGCGGCGACGAGGTCGGCGAGGGCGCCGGGGGCCTGGATCGAATCGATGAGCGACCCCGCCTCGCGCGGGAGCTCGGGCATGAGCTGGATGACCTGCTTGGCGATGTCGCGCAGGCTCATGGCGAGCGCTTCGGCCTCCACGTCCTCGGTGGCCGGCTCTTCGAGCTTGCGGATCCGCGCGCGCATGTACGGCGCGGTCTGCGTCACGCTCTCGAGACGAATGCGGGTCAGCCCCTGGAGGATGAGCGAGTAGTTGCCGGAGCTGTGCTTGAGCGCCTTGAGGACGCGGGCGGCGCAGCCCACGTGGTACAGGTCTTCGTAGCCCGGGTCGTCGGTCTGCGGATCACGCTGCGCGAAGATCGCGATGACGGGCCCGGGGAGGTTGTCGACGTCCTCGACCAGCGCGACCGACTTCTCGCGACCGACGTCGAACGGCGCAACCGCGCCTGGGAACAGCACGGCGTTGCGGATCGGGAGGACGGGGAGCTCGTCACCGAAGGTGACTTCTTCATCGGGGCGCGCGGGAGGGATCTTCTTCTCGGTCATGCCTTAGCCTCGGCCTGCTCTTTGCGTGGACAGTAAGACGCCTGGACGGAAGGTCAAATGCTTTCCTCGTCCGGGCTCGGATCGGGGCGGGAGATACGGTGTAGGATGCGCGACATGCCTCACTCGGCGCTCCCGCCGGCAGAGGACCTGAAGCTCGTGCAGCTCGCGGACATCGCGCGGGGCGGGATGGGCATGGTCCAGCTCTCGCGCGTCGCGAGTGGGCGGCTCAACGGGCGTTTCGTGGCGGTGAAGCGGCTGAACCCGGCGATCGAGCAGGAGCCGGAGTTCGTCAACATGTTCCTCGACGAGACGTGGATTACCGCCACAATCAATAGCCCCCACGTCGTCAAGGTGGAGGCGTGGGGCCGGGACGAGCTCGGCCTCTACCTCGCGGTCGAGCTCGTGCAGGGGGTGAGCCTCTCCCGGCTCATGAAAGAGTCCAAGGAGATGAAGGAGCCGTTCGCCGAGCGGACGGTCGCCTTCATCATGTCGCAGATCTGCGCGGGCCTCGCGGGGGCGCACGGGCTCCGCGCCGAGACCGGGCAGCTCCTCGGCGTCGTGCACCGCGACCTCACGCCGGGAAACATCCTGCTCGGGTTCGACGGGGTCGTGAAAATCGCCGACTTCGGGATCGCGAAGGCCGAAGAGCGCCTGACGAGCACGCGGATCGGCATGATGAAGGGCAAGCCCGCGTACATGGCGCCGGAGCAGGCCCGCGGCGGCGGCATCGACCAGCGGGCCGACCTCTTCGCCCTCGGGGTCGTGATGTTCGAGCTCCTCGCCGATCGGCGGCCGTGGACGGCCAAGAACGACCTCGAGACGTTGATCGCCGTCTCGACGGAGGAGCCGCCCGACCTCCAGAGCCTCCGCAAGGTCCACCCCGTGTTCTCGCAGATCGTCTCGAAGTGCTTGAAGAAGCGCCCCGACGACCGGTTCTCGTCGGCAGACGAGATCAAAGAGCTGCTCGACAACTGGCGGCGCGAGAAGGGCTTCGACGTCGACGACGCCGCGTCGCTCGCCGCCTTCGTCGTCCGCAACACCCCGCAGCAGCAAGCCTGGTTCCAACAAGCCCTCGCCGGAGGCCTGCGGCAAGGCGGCGTGACCTTCTCCGACCTCGAGGCCCGCATCGACGCAGGCCGCAAGAAGGCCTCGGGGCCGCAGACATCACCCCGGACGGGGCCCTCGGGCGCGGCCGCGGCTCCCGGCCCCCCGGCGCCACCGCCGCCCGCGCCGTCCGCCGAGCTCGAAGAGATCGACGACAATGCGCGCACCCGGTTCATGGGTGCGTCGCCTGCGGCCGGGCTTCGGCCGGGCAGCGCGATGGCCAGCACGGTCGCGCTGACGCCGGCGGAGTCACAGCGACTCGCCGCGATCGTGGCGGGACCGCTCACCCCGAAACCGGCCGATCTTCCGCTGCCGCCCGCACGCTCGTCCAGCCCGGGCGGCGTCGGGGCGCCGCCGTCGGGGCCCGCGCCTTCGATGCCGGTGTCGTCGGGTCCCGTCTCGCCCGCCTCGGGGCCGGCGATCGCGTCGGGATCAGCGTTCGCGCCAGCGCCGTACGCACCTCAGGGGTACCCGGCCCCACCCGCCGCGTACGGTCCGCCGTACGGTCCTCCCGACGTGGTCAACGTCGCCAACTTCGCCGTGCCGACCAAGCGGTCGGCGTGGCGGTGGCTCGCGCCGCTCCTGTTCGTGATGCTGAGCGGCGGCGGCGCCCTCTATTGGTTCGTGCTTCGATACCGATTCGGGCTCTGAGACTTGGATCCCCTCGCCTCGCTCCTCGCCTTTTCGTTCGCTCTCGGCGCGCCCGATGGCGACGCTACCTCGCTCGATCCGGGCCCCAGCCCCGAGTGCCCGCGCGACATGCGCCTCGTGACCGGGACGCACCACGACGACGTGCAACACCTCTGCATCTCACCGCAAGAGGACACCAAGGACACCCACTGCTTCGCGTACTTCGAGGGGATCACCGGCCTCGAGGGAGCCGTGACCGATATCCGCGTGTGCATGGACCAGTACGAGGCGCCGAACAAGAAGGGCGCGAAGCCGTTCGTGATGAAGTCGTACAAGTCGGCCCTCAAGTACTGCGGTGACCGCGGCAAGCGGCCGTGCACCGAGCAAGAGTGGGAGACGGCCTGCGAGGGCCCCGACTACCGCCCGCTGGCCTACGGTTGGGCCGTCGACCGCAAGGTCTGCAACAGCGACAAGAAGTGGATGCCCGTCGACTGGGACAAGTTCGGCGAGGGCGACGAGGCGGCGAACGCCGAGTCGGATCGACTCTGGCAGGGGACGCCGAGCGGCCGGTTCCCGGGCTGCGCGAGCGCGTTCGGGATCTACGACATGATGGGCAACGTCGAGGAGTGGGTCACGACCCGCAAGGGCCGCCGCTTTCCCGGCGCGCTCATGGGCGGGTTCTGGGCGAAGCCGTGGACGGGCTGTCGTGGCACGCACGACGCCCACGAGCCGAGCTTCGTCTTCTACGAGACGGGCTTTCGCTGCTGCGCCGAGCCCGGCGCGCTCGACGCCGACGGCAAACGGAAAAGCGAGGGCAGCGATGCTGGTCGCTCGCAGTAGCGTTCGTGCCGCCGTTTCACCCCCCCGGCCCCCCTCGGCCGAGCCGAGGGGGGAGAACGTATGAGGGCAGTCTTCTTTGGGACGCCCGAGATCGCGGTGCCCGCGCTGGTTGCGCTGACCGAGATCGCCACGGTGACCGCGGTGATTTGCCAGCCCGATCGGCCCGCGGGGCGCGGCCTCGAGCTCAAGCCTCCGGCGGTGAAGCAAAAGGCGATCGAGCTCGGCCTCGCCGTCGAGCAGCCGACCAAGGTGCGCACGCCCGAGTTCGCCGCGTGGCTGCGTGACCAGAGCGCCGACGTCGCGGTCGTGATCGCCTACGGGCGCATCTTGCCTGCGGCGGTGCTCGCGGCGCCACGTCGCGGTTGCCTCAACCTGCACGCGTCGATCCTCCCGAAGTACCGCGGCGCGGCGCCCATCACGTGGGCGATCGTGGAGGGTGAGACGGTGACCGGCGTCTCGCTGATGCAGATGGACGAGGGCATGGACACCGGCCCCGTGTTCATCGTGCGAGAGGTCCCCATCGGTCCGGACGACACCGCCGGCGATCTAGCGGTGGCCCTGGCAGCGTGCGCGGCAGATGTCGTCCGGCGCGACGTCCCAGGCGCCGTCGCGGGGGCGCTCTCGGCGACGCCGCAAGACGAGTCGCGCGCGACCCACGCACGGCTGCTCGAGAAGAGCGACGGTCGCGTTCGCTGGGACCAGCCGGCCCGCCGCGTCCACGACCACGTGCGCGGCATGTCGCCGTGGCCGGGCGCGTTCACGACCACAGGTGACAAGACGCTCAAGGTGCTCGAGACGCGGATGGCCGAGGGCGACGCAGGCGCCCCCCCGGGCACCGTCGTCGTCGCCAAGAAAGACCGCATCGAGGTCGCTTGCGCCGAGGGTCGCGTGGCCGTGCGCCGCGCGCAGCTCGAGGGCAAGAAGCCGCTCGGCGCCGCCGATCTCACCAGCGGGCGCGTTATCGCGGAGGGCGCTCGGCTCGGTGGCGACCCGTGAGCGACCGGGCCGTGCTCGACGCGTTCCTCGCCGAGATGCGCGCCGAGTTCCCGAATTTTTGCGTCATCGAGAAGGCCAAGAGCCCGCTGTCGAAGGCGATCCACGTGGCGCTCTCGATCATCACGTTCGGCGGGCAGCGCCAGTACCTGTCGCGCTACTACACCGTCATCGGCGACCGCCTCTACGTGCCGGCCGGCTGGCACGACGTCGACCCGATCGACGCTGTCATCACCCTCAGGCACGAGCGTATACACCTGCGCCAGCGCCGCCGCTACACGATGCCAGGCATGACGGTTCTGTACTTGCTCCTGCCCTTTCCAATCGGCCTCGCCTACGGCCGCGCGCGCATCGAGTGGGAGGCCTACACCGAGACCCTGCGCGCGACGCTCGAGCTGCGGGGCGAAGACGCGCTGCGATCGCGGGCGCTCCGCGAGCGCATCGTCTCGCAGTTCACGGGCCCGGCCTACGGCTGGATGTGGCCGTTCCGCGGCGCGGTCGAGCGCTGGTACGACGAGGCGATCGAGCAGGTCACTTCGGAAAGATGAGCTCCCATATCGAGGGCATGCGAAACGGCTTCTTCGCCGATCCGAACGTCGAGAGCGGCGCCGGCGGCGCGCCGGGCAGGACGGCGGTGGTCTTCGTTCGCACCTGAATCTGCTTCGGCTGACTATTCGTGACGTCGGAGAGCGGGCACGTCCCCGTCGCGTAGTCGCCGTACGCAGCCCCTCCGACCCAATGGAACGGGACGGCGTCCCACATCCCCGAGGTATGGGGATCGGTGGGGCAAGCGCCCGTGGTCACCGCTTCGTCGGAGCCCGATACGAAGACGTGCTTCACCTCGGCGTCGACGATCAGGCGCGCGCCGGCGCGGCGCACGTCGGGGCCGATCTCGACGCGCTCGCCGAGGCCCCGGCGGATCGCCCCGAGGACGCCGGCCCACGTCGCCTCGTCGCCCGCCGAGGCGCTCGCGACGCGAACGCCCATGACCCGACCGTCGGTGTCGAGATCGATCTCGACGCGAAAGCGCGTGTCCTTCGGCACCGCCGCCGCGCGACCGGCCGTCTGGACCGCGGTCGCGACCGCGTTCTCTTCGGGGTTGCCCAGTCCGAGCTCGGCGTTGTGGGCGCGGAGAGCGCTCGTGATCGCGAGCTCCTCGATGCCCTCGGGCAGCGGCCGTGGGCGCGGCGCGCGCGTCGGCGCTGGAGCCGAGACGAGATCGAGGCGCGCGTCCCACGCGAGCGAGAGCGGGCGCGCGAGACCGCCCTCGTCGCGCGGCCACTGCGTCGGCTCGGACCATTCGTCGCGTCCCGACTCGTGCGCGGGGTCGGGGCCGGCTGCGCTGGAGATCGGCGGCGCGCCCTGCGTCGTGCTCGTCGCGCGATGCGCCCGCGGAGCTGCGTCGCGCCGGCACGGGGCGAGGCGTCTGTGGTCCCGCCGTACGGACCGAGAGCGCGCTTTCGTCGTCGTTCGGCGCGGCCCGCCGGGCCCCGAGACGCTCGGGTGGCGCTGGATCCGAGTCCACGTCGACGTCGACCTCCGTCCGAGCCAGCCGGAGGTTCGCGTCGAGGAGGGGAAAGTGCGCGCGAGTCACGACCAGGCCCCCCGCGACGGCGAAGAGCGCGCCGTGGAGCGCGAGCGCGACCGCGAGGCCGCCAGCGCGTCGCCGGCGGTCCTCGCCTCGCTTCGTCGGCGTCGTGGTCCACACTCCCGAGAACGCGCGCCGCCGAAGGGATTTTCAGGTTTGGATCGTGCCCCGCGACCCGGTGGTAGACTCCGAGCGTGCGCCTCCTCGTCCTCGCGTCAGCCTGCTCGCTCTCGATGGCGGCGGCGTGCGGTGCCCGGAGCGCGCTCGACACCCCGGCCGAGAGCGACACGGGCGGCGGCGGTGCGGCCGTGGCGGGCCCGAGCGCGGTCTCGTCGGCGACCTCGTCGTCCACCGCGTCGTCATCGACCGGCGCTGGAGGCGAAGGTGGAGCGCCGATCACGTGTGAGCCGCCGCTCGTGCCGTGGAGCACCGCGTTCCCGGCGAGCGGCAACGTGTCGGACGCCGCTTCGGCGGTCGACGCCGACGGAAACGCGTACGTGCTCGCGGCGTATCACGGCAGCCCCGACCTCGGCCCGCAGGCGACCGAAGATCCCGGCGCCGAGGGCATGCTCATCGCCAAGCTCGATCCGTGCGGCCACGTCCTCTGGGTGCGCCCCATGC
>CALKVR010000840.1 GCA_938004815.1 uncultured Polyangiaceae bacterium
GGCGCCTCAAGTTCGGCAACGATCCGCCGAGCGCCTAGCGCGCGCGACCTACCGGCCGCGGCTGCGCCTGCGCGTGCCATGCACGACCCGCGCGGCATCGCGCTCCTGCTTGGGCGTGGGCGTGAACGCGCCGCGGAGCTTGTCGGCCTTGGCCTCACCGATCACCTTGCGCAGGGCGGTGATCGTCTGGGCGATCACCTCGCGGGTCTCGGGGCGCTCGCGCAGGACGCGCGCTTCGACGAAAGCGACGAGCTCGCCGAACCGCGGCACAGCGCGCGCGATTTGACGCGGTAGGCCCTCGCGCAGGACGCGCAGCCCCTGCGACCGGTCGGCGGAGCGCGGCGCGTCGTCGGCGAGGTCGAACGCCTCGGCGAAGCGCGCCACGAGCTCGTCGGGCGTGGACAGCCGCGCGAGCGCCCGGGCGCTGGTGAGGGCCTCGAGCGCGACGTGCGCGTGGAGGTAGCCGTCGGTGAAGCGTGCGAGGGCCGCGGCGACCTCGTCGCCGCGCGCGGCGACGGCGTCGGCGAGCGCGTCGGCGACCGCGTCGCGCCGCGCTTTCTCCGGCTCGTCGGCCAGATCGTGGAGGCGCTCGAGCTCGTGCGCCGAGAGCTTCTTTTTGGAGGCGAGCTCAGCCACCGCGTAGACCCCGGTCTGGAAGAGCGCCTGGCGCTCGGAGGCGACGAGCGCGTCGGTCAGGGCGCGGCCGCCGCGCGTGTCACGCGCGATGGTGGCGCCGAGCGTCTTCAGCAGGGTCAGGTTCGGGCGCGGCCCCGGCATACCGCTGACGCGCTCGAGCTCCGCGTAGAAGGGTCGCGGATCGTCTCCCTGGAGGGCGCGCGCGAGCGTGTCGTCGAGCCGGGTCAAAACCCGAACCCGATACCGACCTCGGGCGAGAAGAACGGCACGACGACCGGGAACGTGACCGCGAAGCGCACGCCCACGTTGATCTCGAAGAGACCGACCGGGACGAACGACACACCCGCACCGCCCCCCGCGAAACCAAGCCCGGCCTGCTGGATGGCGCGCACGGTCTGGATGCGAGGCTCGGGCTCGCCGCTCTCGCTCTCGACGGTGCAGGGGCTCGACGAGTCGGACGGCTCCTCGGCCCCGCACGCCTCGCCGTCCTCGAGCACGTCGACCTCGACGGCGGTGTCGACCTGGGCGAAGCCGCCGTCGATGAAGATCCACGGGCGCACGACCTGATCGCGCCAAGGGTCCGACCCGAACGTGTACTTGGCACGCGCGGCGGCGTGGACGGGGATGAACGAGGCGAAGTCCTCGTTGGTGCCGTTGAACACGTAGCCGACGCGCGCGCCGAGCGAGAAGCCCTCGATGATCACGCGGTCGTAGCCGAGCATGAGGCGCATGGTCGAGACGCCGAAGCCGGTGTTGACGTTGTTGCCCTGCCCCGGCGTCGGCTGGCCGAGGTAGCGCGAGGGGTTCTCGCTCTCGGGGTTCTTGGCGCAAACGAAGGCGGGGTTGAAGCTCTCGGTCGGCGTTTCGCCGTCGTACCCGTCTCGGAAGCCGCAGATGTCCTCGCCCGAGATGATGGTGAAGTCGGGCGCGAACGTCACCGAGATCCAGTTCATCCGGCGGCCGTCGCTGCCCTCCTCACCGGGGTTCAGGTTCTCGCCGCCGCCGCCGCCCTCGGCTTTCTTGAGGCACTCTTGGTTGGAGCACTGCTCACCGGAGGGGCAATCGTTGTCGTCGATGCACTGGCGCTTGCTGGAGCCCGACGTGTCCTCGACGGCGGCGCCGCCCGCGCACTGCTCGGGGGGCGCGAACCCCGGCCAGCTCGGCGGCTTGCCGTCGACCTCGTCGACGATGTCGGTCGAGAGCGGGCCCTCTTCCGAGCCGGCGGTCGCCACCTCTTTGTCGGACTTGTCGCGCGCGATGACCCAGTAGCTGAGGGTGCCCTTTTTCCGCGTCGCGAGGCACGGGATGTTCCCCTTGTAGGCCTTGCCGGTGCGCTCGAGCTTGAGCTCGCGCACCGAGCTCGAGCCCTCGGTCTTGTACTTCACGATCACGCTGGTCACGGTCTTTGCCGTGTCGTCGTCGAGCTGGGCGTAGATCGGGAGCGGGGTGTTGACCTTCTGCTGCGGGATGAGCGGGACGGTGAGCGGCCCGTCCTCGGGGGTGGGCTCGGGGTCGGCGCCGCCGCCCCCGCCCGCCTTTTTCTGCGCCTCGTCGAAGACGGCTTGGATGTCCTTGGTGACGTAGTCCGGATCGGGCGCGGCCTTCTTATCGAGCTTGAGGGCCTCGATGAAGGCGTTGCGGGCGTCGGCCTTCTTGTTGAGACCGCCGGCCAGGACGACCCCGAGCGCGATGTAGAGCTTGGCCTTGATGGGCTTGGCGCAACCCGACGTGCCGCACGCCTCGATGGCGGTGTTCAGGCCGTCGCGCGCCTCCTCGAACTCGGTGTCGAGGTAGTTCTCTTCCATCGCCTTCTTCAGCGCCTTCTGCGCCTGCGCGTCCTTCGGGGCGGCGTGGGCAGGCGCGGCGGCGAACGCCAAGAGGCAAGCGACGAGTGACAGGGCCGGGACGAGACGACGGGCCGACATCGCCCAACACTGTAACAGGGAGCTGAAAAAAGCTCCGTCTTCCAAGCAACAGCGGTATGCCTGCAATCTCTCCCCCCCGGCCCCCCTCGCTCCGCGAGGGGGGAGATCGCGTTGCTTTCCCCGCCCGTCCACCTCAGCCGCGCCAGGCCTCGGCTTCCGCTGTTTGCCGCATTTTCCACGGCAAATTTGGCGGATCTGCTCGTTCTTTCGGGGGGTTCGCCGACCCAGGCCCGGTCGGCCGCCGAGCGCCTCGTGGCCTACGTCCACGCGGGGCGTCGCGCCGGGCGGCGGGCGACCGGGCAAGAGCTCTTGGACCCCGCGTGGAGCCGAGAGATCTTCGCCGAGCTCGGGGTCGGCGCGTGGGCGCACGGTGCCCTCCTCGGC
>CALKVR010000841.1 GCA_938004815.1 uncultured Polyangiaceae bacterium
GGCACGACTCGGGTGGCCGGGCAGGGGTCACGGGCATGGGCAGCTACCAAAGCCTCCGAGGTCCCTCGCGGAGGGATGCCGAAGCGTTCGCGCGGCTCGCGAAAGAGGGGCCCGCCCGCCCACACACCAGACACACCCCCGGCTCAGGCCACGCGCCGGTCAGCACATCGTCCGGCGTGACCCGGCGAGCTTGGCGACTCGAAGCGCAAGGTTGAGAGAGAGCGGGCCGTTGCCGGCTGCCTGCGCGATAGTAGTGCGGCCAAGTCCGAGCGCACGAGCGAGCCTCGCGTTGCCGCCGTAGCGCGCCCGCAGCTCACGTAGAGCGCGGTGGGCGCATGCCCTCTGCTCCGGCGTGAGGCGCCACTGCGACCTGGCCTTGGCGGCCGGCACGGGCCGCGCCCACGACCTCGCGCTTGGTTGAGGATCGTCACCCGAGCAATGTAGGCATCGGCGGCGCAGGGTGCGTCCCGGGTGAGATTTCAAACTAGGACACCACCAGCAACCTGGACTCCGTACAGGCCGGTTCGTTCACCTCGCATCGATCATGCTCCGGCTCGCCGGATTTCTTCGTGAGCCGACGCAACTGCGTCCTGCTCGTGTCGACATAGAGGGCATGGAGTTCGATCACGAGCGGCTCGACGTCTACAAGCTGTCCCTCGATTTTCTCGTGTTCGCGGAACGACTGCTCGGAGCCTTCCCCCGAGGCAGAGCCTACTTCTCCGATCAACTCGGTCGTGCCGCCTTGTCGATCGTACTCAACGTTGCAGAGGGCGCAGGCAAGCTCTCCGCGCCGGACAAGCGCCGCTTCTACCAGATCGCCCGAGGTTCGGCGACCGAGTCTGCCGCGCTTCTCGACGCCTGTCAGCGCGTCAAGCTCATCACCGACGCCGACCACCGGCTCGGCAAAGAACTGCTCCTCCGGCTCGTGTCGATGCTCGTCAAGCTGACGAGGAGCTTCGAAACGCCCCTCCTGCCCGACAAGTTCTGACGTGCCCGTTCCACGTGCGTCGTTTCCCGGTCTCGAGCCCGTGACCCCTCATCCGTTCCCGTTCCCCGAGTCGTGCCCGTGCCCGTGCCCGGTACCGTCTTGAACTCTTCGGGTTTGAGAACGCCCTAGCCGAGGCCGATGCGCCTGAGGCCGCGCGTCGCGAGGAGCTCGATCTCGCGGACCGCGGTGCCGAAGTGGATGCTGGGCGGCGGATCGCTGCGGGTGGTGAGGCCGAAGTGGTGCACCAGCGCGTCACGGAGCCGCTCGGGCGCGTGCTTTCGCCCCGAGGGGTCGGCGACCGGGAACGAGAGCTCGGCGGTGCCGTCCGGTCGCGCCGTCGAGCCCGGCGCGCCGCCGTCGGCGAGGACGTCGAACACGACCGCCTCTCCCAGGGCGTGGATCACGAGGTGATCGCGAAAGAGCCGCTCGTGATCGTCGAAGTCGACCGCGCCCGGCACGTTCGTCTGCTCGTCGCGCGCGACGTTCCGCACGAGCACCCGACGCGCGCTCGACTCCGCTACCGCGCGGGCGACGTCCGCCGTCGCGAGGACGGCGAGGGTCGACCCCACGAAGCTCCCGGGGCCGAAGAGCAAGAGGTCGGCGTCGAGGATCGCCTCGAGCGCCGCAGGGGTCGCGCGGTCTGGCCCGTGTACGGCCGCGACGACCGCCTTGCCGCTCACCGCTTCGATTCGCGATTCGCCGTCGAGCTGGCCGTGGTCGAGATCGTAGACGGCGAGGGTGCCGGGCGTGTCGGCCACCGGCAGCACGCGGCCGGTCGTGCCGAGGAGCGCGCCCATGCGGACGGCCGCCTTGGTGAGGCTGCCGAGATCGAGCGCCAGCTCGGCGAGGGCGAGGTTGCCCATGCAGCGACCGAGGGCGCGGCCGGTATCGATGCGACGCTCCGCGAGATCGGCGGCGGCGCGGTTCTTGGCGAGGGTCGAGAGGCAGCGGCGGACGTCACCCGGAGGTGGCACGCCCAGCTCGCGACGCAGCTTGCCCGAGCAGCCCCCGTCGTCGGCGACCGACACGACCGCCGAGAGCTCGCACGCGAGCCCCGACAGTGCCGTGAGCAGCATGGCTTGCCCGTGGCCACCGCCCAACGTCACGATCCGGCGAGGAGTCGGCGACGTCACGAGGGCCTAGCGTCAACCCCCCCTCGCTCGGCGAGGGGGGTTCGGGGGTGAAATGGCAGCCAGATGGCTTCAGAATGCGGGAAGGTGACGCGTTCAGCAACAAGGCAACGCGCGTGGGCTCCGCCGATCGGCGGCGCGATGGCCGCGGCGCTCTCTTGGGGTGCCGCCTGCACGTCCGACCCGATCGAGACCGAGCCGCCTCCCGCCGAGCGCCGCGCGATCGCGATCTCGATCGGCGAGGGTCACGCTTGCGCGCTCTCGTCCGATGCCCAGGTCTACTGCTGGGGCGAAAATGCATCGGGCCAGCTCGGCCTCGGCCACACCGCGTCCGTCGATCCCGGGAGCGCGCCGCTTTCACCCGTCGACCTCGGAACGGGGCGCACCGTGCACGAGCTCGCGAGCGGGCCGCAGTTCAACTGCGCGCTGCTCGACGACCGCTCCGTCAAGTGTTGGGGCGAGAACGGATCGGGGCAGCTCGGCATCGGCGATCGCGCGGCGCGGGGCGACGGCGCGAGCGAGATGGGTGACGCGCTCGAGCCGGTTCGCGACGCCACCGGTGAGCTGGTGCGCGCGACCCGCGTCGCGGTCGGGCAGGGCACGGCGTGCGTCATCCGCGACGACGGCCGCATCACGTGCTGGGGCAACAACAGCTATGGACAGCTGGGCCCCACCGAGACGGCGATCGACGTGCCCGTCCCGGCAGCAGCGATCGAGGTTGGCACCGGCCTCGTGCCGTCACAAATCGCGATCGGCGGGCCCGGCGGCGCACACGTGTGCGTCGTCCTCGGGGGCGCGCGGTCGGGGCTGAAGTGCTGGGGGTACAA
>CALKVR010000842.1 GCA_938004815.1 uncultured Polyangiaceae bacterium
TGGCCGAGGCCCGACGGAACGGCGCGTCGCTGCCGGTGACGGCGCTCGTCGACCGGATGCTGGGCTACGCGCCCGCCGAGCGGCCAGCCGATCTGCGCGAGGTGAAGGCCACGCTGGAGGGTCTGCTCAAGGTGCGCGTCAGTGATTTCGGCGCGCCCGCGATCGATGCGACGTCGCTCGGCGGCGTGACCGCATCGGTGGCGACGCCGCCCCGCGCGCCCAGGCGCCCCCTGCCCTCGGGCGCTCTCGCGCTCGGCGGCGCAGTGCTCTTGGGGCTCGTCACGGTCGGGGTCGTCTTGTCGGACCGCGATCCGGCGCCGGACGCTGCGACCGCGTCCGGCCAGCCTGGCAGCGAGCGTGCGGTCGAGGGCCCCGGCGACAGCGCCACCGCGAGCGCGGTCGCGGCCGCGACCGCTCCGGGCCCCCCCGCCGCTCCCACCGCGTCGCAAGAACCCATCGTCACCGTCGCCTCCGCCGCGCCATCGGCGCCACGCACCGGGCGGTTCGTCCAACCCGGCGCGGCGGCGAGCGCGACGGTGATCGCCACCGTCACCGCGACGGCTGCGGCGACGGGCGCTCCGAGCTCGGGCTGGGGCGGCATCGTCGAGAAGCCGGGGTTTTGATGTCGACCACGATCGTCATCGCCCCCGAGACCCGTATCGGTGCTTACCTCGTCGAGCGAAAGCTCGGCGCCGGCGGGATGGGCGCCGTCTACCTCTCCCGAAGGGCGAGCGACGGCGCACGCGTCGCGCTCAAGCTGATGCACGACGACGTGCCCGAGAAGCTCGAGGCGCGACGCCGCTTTCTCCGCGAGGCGCGGGCGACCGCAGCGCTCGATCACGACAACGTCATCAAGATCCACGAGACGTTCGAGCACGACGGCCGCCCCGTGATCGCGATGGAGTACCTGGAGGGGGTCGCGCTGACGCAGCTGATCGAGCGCCGCGGAAAGCTCGCGGTGAGAGACGCGGCGCAGATCTTCTTGCGCATCGTCTCCGCGGTCGGGAGCGCCCACGCGCTCGGATTGGTCCACCGCGACCTCAAGCCCGACAACATCCAGGTCCTGGAGCGCGAACCCTTCGTCAAGGTGCTCGACTTCGGCATCGCCAAGATGCGAAAGGGCTACGCCCTCGAGGCGTCGAGCGAGCTGACCCGCACCGGGATGCTCGTCGGTACGCCGTACTACATGTCCCCCGAGCAAGCCTTCGGCGACAAGACGATCGACCACCGCGCGGACATGTGGTCGCTCGGGCTGATGCTGTACGAGGCCCTCTCGGGCGCGCTCCCGACGCGGGCAGCGACGCTCCACGAGGTGTTCACCATCCTCATGACCCACGACTTTCCCCGCCTCGATCGGGTCGACCCGGCCATCGGCGCCGATCTCGCGACCGTCGTGCAGCGGATGCTGTCGCGTGATCGCGCGCATCGTCCGACCGATCTGCGCGAGGTCTTCGCCGTGCTCGGCGCGCACGCGGGTGAGATCGAGGCCGAGCCGACGAGCTTCGACGCCGCGATCGAGCCCATCTCCTTTGCCGACGGCGATCCCGACGAGCGCGCCCGGGCGGCCGTGGCCGACCAGCCGAGAGCCGCGGCGCCACCGTCCGCGCCGGCGCAGCCGCTCCAGCTCACGCCGCGGTCGCTCCGGTTGGCCGACGGCAGACAAACGCCGGAGGGCACGATGATCCTCGCCGACGAGTCGGCGACGACGACGGCGCAGCCGCTCCCGGCGGCGCCTCCCCCCGCCATGCCCGGCTCGGCCGCGGCTCGGCGCGACCGAGAGGGAGCGCACCTCGACGCCTCGATCCACCTGCCGCGCCGGTCGGGGGCGTGGATGTGGGTCGCAGCGGTGTTGATCGTGCTCGGCTGCATGGCCGTCCTGGCGACGCGGTTTATCTGACGGTTCTGTCAGCTCGTGGCCACCCACGCCTGGCGGATGTCCTCGTACCGAGGCCGATCCTTGGCGTCGGGGGCGAGCAGCGCCCGCACCGCCCGCTCGAGCGCCGGCGAAACCCCGCGCATGGGGGGCGCCGGTGTCGACAGCACCTGCGCCGCGAGCGTACGCCGGCTCTCGCCATGGAACGGCCGCGCCCCCGTGAGGATCTCGTACGCCACCACGCCGAGGGCCCACCAGTCGGTCGCGGGGCCGACGTCCGCGGTCAGGAGCTGCTCGGGCGAGGAGTACGCCAGCGACCCGACGAACACCCCGGCCGCGGTGCGCGGGTCGGCCGACGAGCTGGGCGTCAGGGCGCGCACGAGCCCGAAGTCGAGGAGGCGAACCTGGAGTGAAGCCGGGTCGTCGGAGACGATCATGACGTTCTCGGGCTTCACGTCGCGGTGCACCCAGCCGGCGCGGTGGAGCGCGTGGAGCGCGTCCGTCATCTGCGCCAGCACGGCCCGCGCCATCGCCGGGGGCAGCGCGCCCGCCCGGTCGAGGTGCTGGCGGAGCGAGTGACCCTGGACGAGCTCCAGGATCAGCACCGGTACGCCGTCGTGCTCGAACGCGTCGATGAAGGCGCCGACGTGCGGGTGACGAACCTCCCGCAGCGCCCGCGCCTCGCGAACGAAACGGCGACGCGCGTCGTCCGACGAGAGCAGGTGCGGGTGCAGTACCTTGAGCGCGACGCGCTCGCCGCCCGCATCGGCGACGAAGACACGACCGAGGTTGCCCGCGCCGAGCAGCCGCTCGAGGGTGAAGCGGCCGATCGTCGCCCCCTCGACGAAGCTGGCGAGCGGCGGCGCGCCACGCGCAGCGCCTCCTCTGGTCTCTTCGACGATGGGCGCCTTGCACGCGACGCAGACGGGGTTGAACGCAGAGTTCCGTGCGCCACAGGGGCAATCCACGAACATGGGCCGACGCCCGTGCAAGACGCTTGCCGCGTCGCGCGCCACGAGCGCCGCCGCCGCCGCCGCGTTTCTACCTGCGGCCTGCCGCAGTGCTGCGGCATGCATCGTCGGAGCGGCGGGCGATCGCCCCCGGAATGCGGCGATTGCGGTCGCCCGGCACGTCGTCGCCGATGGCACTGGAGTTGCTCGGTGGCTCGCGGCCCGCTGACCCAGACGATCAGGCGAAACGTGACCGACCACCGCCTCGAGCTCGCGAAGCTGCTCCTCTCTCAAGAGGACGACGTCCTCACCGCCGAGGTGCTCCTCGGCAAGATGTTGGAGGTCACGGGCGCCGACCGCGGCTTCGTCGTCGCCCGCAGCGGCGATCAGTTCGAGCCTCGGTTCGCGGTGCGGTTCGACGTCGCCGGCGACGGTGAGCAGGCGCGCTTCAGCCGCAGCCTGGTGCGGGCGGCCCTCGCCCAGAACCGCGTCGTGCACTCGATGAACCCGGCCGAAGATCCCGAGCTGACCGGGCTCGAGAGCCTGGCGGCCGCCGCCGGCCGTGCCGTCCTCGTCGTGCCGCTGAGCTCGGGCGACGAGCGCTTCGGCGCCATCTACCTCGAGCACCCCCGCGCCGGCGGCTTCTCGGGCGAGGCCATCGGCCTGGTCGGTGACGTCGCCGAGTTCGGTGGCCTCGCCCTCCACAACGCCGTTCGTCGCGCCGAGCTGGCGCGACGAACCTCCGCCCTCGAGCGCGATCTGTTCGCGCAGAACGACTTCTCGGGGATCATCACGCGCGACCCCGCGATGACGAGCCTGCTCCGCACGGTCGCGCAGGTCGCGAACGCCAAGGCGTCGGTGCTCATCACCGGTGAGAGCGGCACGGGCAAGGAGCTCGTCGCCAAGGCGCTCCACGTCAACTCCGAGCGCCGCCGAGGGCCCTTCGTGGCGCTCCACTGCGCGGCCCTGCCGAGCACGATGCTCGAGAGCGAGCTCTTTGGGCACGTCCGCGGCGCGTTCACGGGGGCCGACCGCGAGCGCACGGGGCGCTACGCGAGCGCGCGCGGCGGTACGCTTTTCCTCGACGAGGTGGCAGAGATTCCGCTGGAGACGCAGGCGAAGCTCCTGCGCGCGGTCCAGTTCGGTGAGGTGCAGCGCCTGGGGACGGACCGGTCCGAGATCGTCGACGTCCGAATCGTGGCCGCGACACACAAGAACCTCGCCGAGCGCGTCGCGCACGGGACGTTTCGTCAAGACCTCTACTACCGGCTCCGCGTCGTCGAGCTGACGATCCCACCGCTCCGCGAACGGGCGGGCGACGTCGCGCTCCTCGCGCACCACTATGTGTCGCTCTTCGCGGAGCGCCCGGGCGCTCGGCTCACGCCCGTCGCGCTGAGAAAGCTCGAGGCACACCGGTGGCCAGGAAACGTTCGCGAGCTCGCGCACGCGATCGAGCGCGCGTGCCTGCTCTCGACCGGCGCCGAGATCGGTCACGAGCACTTGCCGGAAGAGCTCCGCGACCTCGCCGGGGGCAGCGCGCCCGTGGCGGTCTCTCCCTGGCCTGGCGCTCCCGCTCACGCGCCGCGGTTCTCACGGTTCGACAAGGACGAGCTCGACCGGGTCGCCGCGGCGGCGGTGCGCGACGTCGAGCGCGAGTTCGTCGACGGGCTCTTGGCGGCGAACGGCGGGAACGTATCTCGGGCGGCCCAGGAGTCGGGCCTGCACCGAAGCCAGCTGCAGCGGATGATGGCTCGGCTGCGCACCTGAGACTGACGCCATTGTCAGTCTCTCGAGCGGGCCCTATCGGACGGCGCCGCGGCGGCCGCGACCGGCGCGCTGCGCGAACAGCGCGAGGCCGAGGAGCAAGGCGAGCGAGCCCCCGCCGCGGCTCGCGTCGGCCAGCCCCGCGGGCGTGGCGCTGCACGAGGAGGCGTCGCCGTCCTCGTCCTGGTCGTCCTGCTTGCCCGGGAACCACTCGTAGTCGTCGTCGGGACCGAGCTGGGTGGGAGCCGCGCCCTCGCCCGCGAAGCCACCCTCGCCGAAGCCGCCCATGCCCGCGCCGGTCGTGGCCCCGGGCCCGCTCGACGCGGACGATGACGCCGACGTGGTCTCGCCGATGGGCCCGGTGAACGACTCGATCCAGTCGTAGACGTCGCTCACGCGGCCGCTCGCGCCGTAGTCGGTGCAGTCGGCGCCGCCCCCGTCGAGAACGAACGACGACACGCCCACGACCTTGCCTTGAAAGATCGCGGGGCCGCCGCTGTCGCCGAAGCACACCGTGGAGAAATGCCAGAGGAGCCCGTTCTGGATGTCCTGGAGCGGCGTGACCTTGTGGCGACGGCGGCTGTTGTTGCCCGACTCGGTCTGCCCGTAGCCGACGATGTCGAGCATGTCGCCGTCGCTCAACGTGTCCGGCGACTTGGCGGGAGGGATCACGTACGGAAAGCCGTTCGCGCCGCTGAAGCGGATCATGCTGTAGTCGTAGCCATTGCCCGCGTCGCCGGTCCAGTTCGGGTGGTAGATCTGTTGCGTGACCTGGAACACCGCTTCGCAGCCTGGGTCGCCCTGGCCAAAGCAGTCTTGGTAATCGTTGGCGACGATCACGTAGTCGATGCTGCTGCAGTGCGCGGCGGTGAGCACGTAGCCCGTGTTGCCGTCGACCTTGACGATCGTGCCGGTACAAGAGCCGCCCTGGCTCTCGTCGAGGAGCCACACCGCCGCCTTCGTCGTGGTGTCGAGCGAGCCGTTGATGATGGGCGAAGCGCTGCCGGCGACGCCTTCGTTCGGCGGCTCTGGCGCGTCAGCCAAGCAGCCCAGGAGCAGAGCGAGAGCCGGCCCACACACGGTCGCGATACGGCGCATGGAAGTGCGGCAAGAATACGAGAACTGGCGCCGACTTGCCATCACCCCTTCGGGTAGAACGCTGCAGCGAGAGTGAAACCGGCGGGCCCGCGCAGACCGCCGACAATCAGCTGGCGGCGCGGAAGAGCGCGATGACGCCGCTCATGAGCTGCATGCGCGCCGTGCCGTCCGACCACGGAACGATCTCGAAGGCGGAGTGCATGCCGGCGATCGGGACTTTGGGCAGGCAGCGGCGCAGGATGCGGACGTCGCCGTCAGCTTCGCCGTAGAGCGACCGACCGCGCCCGGCGCAGCTCAGGTAGATCGCGAAGGTCGGCGCCGAGCCGAGGGCCTGCCGCTCGGCGCGGCGGGCCGCGTCGGTCAGCCCCTCGCGCGCGGCGGCCGGATCGCGCACGGCGAAGCTCACGAG
>CALKVR010000843.1 GCA_938004815.1 uncultured Polyangiaceae bacterium
CCCTCCCTCTCGGCGTCCGCACCGTCTGGGTCTCGTCATCGACGGGTGACTCCGCCGGCGCGACCTGGATCGCCGCATCCCGCGAGGAGCCGGTCGTCGCATCGGGCGCTCGCCTGCTCGCGATCCGCGCCCGCACCGAGAAGGTCGCCGTCTGCGACTGCGCGCGCTGCTCGCCCGAGGACGACGAGTGCAAGCTCGTCGCTAAGGAGAAGAGCGAGGTCCAGCGTCCGTACGCGATCGACCTCGCGACCGGCGCCGCGACGGCGCTCCTCGGCTCGATCCCCTCGGGCTGCAACGGCTGGACGGGCAGCGTCGACGCGAGCTTCACCGTCGGCTCGGCGGTCGGCTCGGTGGTGCAGCTCTACGACGGACACTCGTTCATGGGCTGCATGGCCGCGCACCCGTCGTTCCACGACGACGCGCAGGCGGTCGACGCCGCCACCGGATCGCTCGTCACGGCGACGGCCTCGAAGCCGCAGATCGCGTCGATGCTCACGGAGGCGCGCGATGCGCTCTTGAAGGAGCACGAAGGCTGCGTCACCGAGGGAGAAGGCGCCTCGTACTGGGGAGCCGAGCTCGTGTGGGGCCCCGGCGGCCGCCTGCGCGGGCGCTACACGTTCACCATGTCTGCCCCGTACGCGTGCGGCACGGGGCCAGGCCACTACTCGGTCGCGACGACGATCGAGCGCGACGAGCTGCCGGAGAGGCACGGCCCCGTCTTCGAGGTGCCGAAGTGGCTTGCGTCAGCGATCGGAAGCGACGCGCCGAGAGGGATCTCGCTCGTCGATCCCTCCGCGCGAGCCCCGATGCTCGCGCGGTTCCGCAGCGCGCCCGTGCCAGCGCCACGCGCGCGCTGATCCTCGCGAGCTCGGGGTCGCCGCGGGGCAAAAGACGCCCGCACTGCACGTGTGCAGCCGGGGCGGCGCCGCCCGACTGCAGGGGTGGTCAGACTTCTCCAAACGGAGATAGACGGGTATCCATCGATAGGTGGGCGTTTACGCGCGTTCTCTCGCCACGGTGATGTCGATCGCCACACTCGCGGGCTGCGTCGGCGACATCGGCGGCGGCGATCCGCCTGATCCTCCGGTCGAGACCGGGGTCCAAGGCGAGACGCCGACGACGGCCATCCCGCGCCTCAGCCGACGCGAGATCGACAGGACGATCGCCGACGTCTTCGGCATCGTAGGCGCGGCCGAGCGCAACCTCGCGCCCGATCCGAAGACGGCCGTGAACCCGACGACGACCGCCGAAGAGGAGGTCTTCGACACGCTCGCGGCGACGAAGACACCGAGCCAGGTCTTCGTCGACGGGCTCGAGTCTCTCGCGTTCGAGGTCGCGCGCGACTTCAGCTTCGACACCGCCGCGGTCGACGCGCTCGCCGGTTGCACGCCGGTGACGCAGCCGTTCGACGAGTCCTGTCTGGCCGCGTTCATTCGGAGCGCCGGCGGGCGGCTTTGGCGGCGACCGCTCTCCGACCAGGAGGTCGACGCGTTGATCACGACCGTCGGCCCCTTGGCGTCGGACCCAGCCGCCGGCGCGGCCGGCCACTACGTCGCGGTGCGCGGCGCGATCTCCGCCCTCATCGTGAGCCCCGAGCTCGTGTACCGAGCCGAGATCGGTGACGTGGTCGAGCCCGGCGTGGTGAAGCTCGACAACCACGAGGTGGTCTCGCGCCTCGCGTACTTCCTCTGGGGCACGACGCCGACCCCGGAGCTGCTGGAACGCGCCGCCGGCCCCGAGCTGTCGGACGAGGATATCGCGGCGCTCGTCGATCAGATGCTCGCCGATCCACGCGGCGTCCAGCAGATGCAGGTGTTCCACGAGCTTTGGCTGCGGTACACGAGCCTCCTGGTCACCGACGCGGCGCTCGCGGCGGACATGCGAGCCGAGACCGATGCGCTCGTCGCACGCTCGCTCGCCTCCGGCGCGGGCTCGGACTGGTCGCAGCTCTTCACCGCCGAAGAGACGTACGTCACGCCGGCCTTGGCGACGCACTATGGCATGCCGGCCCCGGCCCAGGCATCTTGGGTCGGGTACGACGAGACCCGCGCCGGCATCCTGTCGCACGGCAGCTTTCTCTCTCTCAGCCAGACGAAGCTCACCGAGACGCTCCCGAGCCGCCGCGGCGCGATGGTCGCGAGGCGGCTTCTCTGCCAGGCGATCCTGCCACCACCGCCCGACGTCGCCGTCGACATGGGCGTGACCGTCCCCGAGGACGCGTGCAAGTCGGACGCATACGAGGCGCACGCGAGCGGGACGTGCGCAGGCTGCCACAACGTCATCGACGGAGTCGGGTTCGGCTTCGAGCGCTACGACGGGCTCGGTCGCTACCGCGAGGTCGAGCAAGACAACCCCGCCTGCGGGATCGAGGGTGTCGGCAACGTCGGCGCGCAGGCGTTCGCGGGGCCGCGCGACTTCGTCGACCAGAACCTCGAGACCATCTCGGAGTGCGCGGTCGAGCACCTCGTGCGCTTCGCGACGCGAGATTGGCGCGCCTCGGGCGACCGGCTCGAGAGGATGATCGCCGCGTTCGACGGCTCGAGCCACGACTTCACCGCGCTCATGCGCGCGGTGGCGACGGACCCGAGCTTCCGCCACCGCGTCGATGGGGTGCCGCAATGACCGCGAGGCGCTCGGTGAAGCGGCTCCGTCTGAGCCGCCGCGCATTGATTCGGGGCGCGTTCGGGACCGCGATCGCCCTCCCCACGCTCGAGTGCATGCTGAGCCCGAACGGCGAGGCGCTCGCCGGCGGCGATCCGCTGCCGAAGCGCTACTTCCTCATGTACTGCCCGACGTCGCTCGTGACGAGCGGCTCCCACGAAGAGGGCCTCACGCCCGTGAACGCGGGCTTCGGCTACGACATCCGACCGGTGCTCCAGCCGTTCGCCGACCGTCAGGTGAGCGCTGACATTTCCGTCATCTCCGGGCTCTTCGCCGCGCCCCTCGACGTGCCTGGCGGGTACAACGTCGACTACCACGGCCAAGCCCCTTACGCGGTGATGACGGGCAAGCGCTCGGGCTTCAGCGGCACGACCTGGCGGCCCCAGGGCTGGTCCGCCGATCAGATCGCGCTCCAGCGGCTCGCGCCGACGACGAAGTTCCCGTTCCTCTACTACCAGCTCGACTCGCAGACGGGCGGGATGGTCGTCTCCTACGAGGAGACGACCGGCTTCGAAGACGAGGACCCGATCGTCTACCGCGGGATCGAGCCGCAGACGTCGCCGGCCCTGGCCTACAACCAGCTGTTCACCGGCTTCTCGCCGCCGAGCGACATGCCCGATCCGCAAGCCGAGCTCGAGCGACGGCTTCGCCTGAGCAGCCTGTCATACGCGAAAGACGGCATCGGCGCGTTGCACGCTCGCCTCGGGGTCAATGATCAGCGCACCCTCGACGAGCACCTCGAGCGCGTCCGCGAGCTCGAGAAGCGGATCGAAGCGACGACTGGCGTCGTATCGCCGAACTGCCACGATCCGATGCACCAGGGCGTGGACCCGCCCGACGTCTCGACCGATGTCCCCGATCAGGACGCGCGCGCGGGGCTCTTCGTCGAGCTCGTCGAGCTCGCCTTCGCCTGCGACATGACCCGCATCATCACCCTCGGCGGCGCGTCGGTCATGACCGGCAGCGGCATGCGCAACCCGGCGTGGAACCACATCGGCGGCTTGCACGGCGAGGTGCAGCACGCCTCGACGCAAGCAGACCTCGACGCGGCGAACCGCTGGTTCGTCGATGTCTACGCGCGGATCATCGAGCGTTGCAAGGCGACCCCGGAGGGCGCGGGCAACGTCCTCGACAACACCGCCGCGCTCTTCATCATGGAGGGCGGCAAGGGCCTGACCGCCGATCCGAACCGCTCGGGTGACGGCGGCGCCGACCCGAACCACTCGGGCGACAACGCCGTCGCCTTCCTCGCCGGCCGCGTGGGCGGGCTCGCGGCCGGTCAGCACGTCAACCTCACCGGGCAGGATCTTCACCCCACGACGGTGATCACCACCGCCTTTCAGGCGCTCGGCATCGACCCGTCGCTGGGCGAGATCTCGGGCGTGATCGATCAGCTCTTCGGCTGAGAGAGCGCGCTCACCGGCTGGCGATGCACGCGGCCACGTCGATCTTGAGCGGCCTCACGACGTGCTCGTGCCGGCCGCCGCAGCCGAGCGCGGCTCGGATCTGGGGCGCGTACACACCGTAGACGACGTGCAGGGTAGGCACCTTGCCCGCCTGGCGCTCTCGCCGTGCGATGGCGCGACGGTTGTCGACGCACTTCTCCAGGTCGACGTGCTCCTCGAGCAGACGCCCCAGCGCGGGCGCCCCGCTCGACCCTTCTGCGACCGCGGCCGCCTTGGCGAGGAACCGATGGGTCGCGGTGGGCGGAGGATCGTACTCGGCCACCGGGCACGCGTCGCGGTCGGCCGGACACGACTCGCGAACCTTGGCTTGGGCGGGCGAGTCCCAAGGATCAGAGACGATCGCCTTGGTCAGGGCCGCGCAGATCGTGGCGAGCGTCTCGGGCGACGACGCGGCGCGGATCTCTTGTGCGGTGGCGAACAGGTGCGGCGACAGATCGACGAACGCCGAGCGCGGCTCGGGGTGGGTGCACGCGCTGCCCGAGAAGATGGCGCAAAAGTCGGTAGAGAGGGTGATACCACCGCGCGGGATGGCCTCGTGCTGGGCGTCCCGCCAAGCGAAGGTCGAGTCGCCGGCCGCGATCAGCGCGTCGAGCCGGGCCTCGGCCGCGAAGATGCCGCCGAGCACCGCTACCCCCAGACTGCCACCCAGGTGAGGCGTGAGCGGGAGATCGCTGTCTGGGCCAGGGCCGATCGTCACGCCCGCGCGCGGGCCGAGCTGCGCGCGGACGACGTCGCTGTTGGGCACACGAAAGCGCCAGCTCGCGCCCAACTGGCCGTGACCACAGCAGCGCGCCTCGTCGCCGTACTGACCCACGACGACGCCCCCCTCGAACGTGGGCGTCGAAACCATCCCTTCGGTCTCGTCCAGGACGTACGGGGTGTACCCGAAGCCGAACTGCGCCGACTGCTCGTAGAAGTCGGCGTCCTTGTGCTCGAACGTCGTGGTGACCACGCTGGTCTCAGCGATGAGCTCCGCCTTCTTGGAGGCCCAATCCATACCGCCACAGCCCAGCATGGCGAGCGCGACGGCGATGGCGCCGCTCTTCACTCGCACGGCAGCACCTCGAGATCGTCGCCCGAGCAATAGCTCTCGCGTTCGACGGGGAGGTCACTGCACCACTCGCGGATCTTGACGGGCTCGGCCCGGATGCCGACGAGCGCCGCGACCTCGACGCACCGCTGGCGCATCGCCTCGGCGCCCGCGTCGAAGAGGCGCCTCAGCTGGGCGGGGTCGAACGAGTAGCCGAACGATCCGTCGACATCGAGCGCGTTGCGAAAGATGGTGCGCATCGCGAAGCTGGACTTCGGGCGCGGATCATCCTCGGCGTCGCAGACGTCGTTCCACGCCCCCGCGCAGAGCGCCTCGGCCTCGCACCCCGGAGGCTTGCAGGCCCCCGTCTCGGCCAGGAGGTGCTCACACGCGGTCCGCCGGTGAAGCTCGCCCAGCTTGGCGGTCAGCTCGGCTCGCGCGAGCTCGCCGTCCGTGACCGCCGAGAGCGAGACGTCGATGTAGCGCGTCGCGATCTCGAGCGCGTTCTTCTGCGGCGACGCGGGGGTGATGCGCGAGGGCGAGCTGGAGATGACGAGCAAGCGATTCGACCCGCGCTGCACAGCGGAGAGGAGCGGCAGCTCGGATCGGATCCCGCCGTCGAGGTAGCGGCCCTCTTGCCGCTTGCCGTGCACCCGTAGCGACGAAACGGGCTCCGCGATGAACGGCAGCACGAAGGATGCTTCGATCGCGTCGACGACGTCGACGGGCCCGGCCGTGGTCGCGGGGTCTTGATCGCTCGGCGCGCACAGCTCACCCCAGCGGAAGTCGACGGAGTTGGGGATGAGCTCGCTCGGGTTCTTGATCGAGGTGTCTCGGATGTACCGCGTCATGAGGTCGCGGATCCCCTTGAACCGGACCAAGCCGAGCTGGTTCGAGACCAGATCCGGGAGCTGGCCCTCGACCGAGCAGTACAAGTC
>CALKVR010000844.1 GCA_938004815.1 uncultured Polyangiaceae bacterium
GTTCATATCCGGGGCACGGGTCTCAACAAGACCCTGACGGGCTCGGGAGAGAACAAGCTTCATTGGTCGCTGCCGCTCGGCAACCGACAGGGCAGCTGGTGGGTTCGCGCCTGGTACAAGTCGCCCGGCTCGAACACGTGGACGCCGAGCGACCTGAAGGTGTTCGGGTTCATGCACGGCCCGATTCGCGGGCAGCGCGCCGGTGCAAACGATGGGGGCGGCGACCAAGACTACAACGACGCCGACGTCACCGTGGTCAGCGTAGGGCTTCCCTTCAAAATCGATCGTGACGCGCCGGGCATCCAGATCGATGCGCTCGGCCCCGAGGAATTCTCGGAGGACCACAGCGACATCGCCAGCATCAAACCCTGAGCACCGGAAGACAACCATGTCCGACTCGAAGAAGCAGGTCCTCGAGAGTCGCTCTCGCGCCGAGAGCACCGAGCCCATGATGCACATCGAGGCCAACGTGCAGTCGAGTGACATCTCGGTCGACGAGGCCGGGAACCTCGTCATCTGCAACAAGGAGCTCGCCGAGATGGTGCAGAATTTCCTTTGCACGGAGCAGGCAGCGTCGATGCAGAAACAGGCCGCACACCTGCTGTGCTGCAAGCTCAGCTGCCCGTCCTGTTGAGCACCCCGCGAAAGATGGAATGATGGAACCGACGCGCCTTTCCCTCCGGCGGCAGGGCCTCACGATCCTGACGACCGAGGGGTGCAACTTCTCATGCGTTTACTGTCACCAGCCGCACGAGCCGCTCCACATGGGCGCAGCGACGGTGTCCTCCATTCTGAGCTTCGTACGAAGGAAGGTCGGCCAGATCGACCAACTCGACATCTCGTGGTTCGGGGGCGAGCCGCTGCTCAACCTGAGGGCGGTTCGCTCCCTGTCCGCGGGGTTTCGCGACATCTGTTCGGATGCGGGCATAGGCCTCCAAGGCTTCATGAGCACCAACGCGTTCCTGCTCACGCCAGACCTGCTCGCGGAGCTCGTCGATTTTTCAATCGGGCGGTATCAGATCACGTTCGACGGCCCCGAGGACGTGCACAACCGGCGCAGGCTCGCCGCCAACGGCCGGCCCACTTACGCCAAGCTTTGGGAGCACCTGATGTCGTATCGGGCCGTCGATCGCGCCTTCGAGGTGCTGGTCCGCGTCCACGTCATGCCGGACTCCGTCGAGGACGCGCGCGCATTCCTGCAAACACTGAGGGGTGAGCTCGGGGACGACGCTCGGTTCAAAATCACTGTCGCGAACGTGTCGCACTGGGGCGGCCCCCGGGACCACGCGATCCCCGTCTTCACCGACGCGCAGCCGATCTTGCGTTCGCTGTCTGCGGAAATCGGCCCCATCAACCGCACCATCGAAAGCAACGGAGCGTGCAGCGCGGCCAGCCCGTTCGACCTCGTCATCCGACCCGACGGCACCGTCGTCAAGTGCGCACACTCCCTCGACCTGCCCGAGAACCAGCTCGGCCACCTCGAGCACGACGGCCGATTCGTCTACCGGTCCGGCGCGATCGATCGCTGGCTTCGCGGCATCGTCACCGGAGAGCAGCGTGCGCTGGAGTGCCCGCGCGACGGCATCGAGGAGGGACGATCGGGTCCCCTCGTGCAGCTCAGACGCGGCTTGGCAAAGGCGGCTCAGCCCGTGCGCTAGCTGCGCAACCTGCCAGCCAAACGAACGCGGAAGCGTTCCGCGCAGTCGAGGAGGCCCGTTTCTCCTACAATTGACTTCTTCCGCCGCTCCGCCTGCAGGTATTCCCTCTGCCCGCCTCCGCGCCCGCGTCCAAGGCCCTGGGGCCCAGCAAGCCCTATGCATCCCGTTCGAGTTGACGCCACACGCCCACTCGGGGGCGCGGTACGTCACGTGGTCTCGAGTGAAGCGATCGACTGCACACCAGACCCCGCCGCGCCGACCGCGTGCGAGACCTGGCAGCTCGAGTTCACCGTCGTCTCCCACCGACTGCTCGGGCGGCTTCGGGAGCGGCTTCGGCTCCATCACAATCGACGCCGTCACGACCGAGGTCCACCTCACCCTCGACAACTTCACCGACAACGTCAGCTGCATCGCCGTGGACGGCATCTACGTCGCGACGAGGTGCCCTTGAGCGCGGCGGTTCGGGATCGGTCGAGGTAGCATCGTCTGCTGTGGGCTCGCTACTTGCCGCCGGCCTCCGGCAGCTTGGCGATGACCTTGATCTCGAACGCAAAGCCGTACAGCCACGTGACCCCGATCCCGGTGAGGGTCGGGTGCGGGGGGTCGCCCCAGAACTCTTGCATGGTGGCGAATGCCTGGTCGAACGTGCGCTCTGGGTCGACCAGAAAGACCGTGGCATCGACGACGTCGTCGAACGTGCAACCGGCGGCTTCGAGGATCGCGTTCAGGTTCGCGAACGCGCGGCGCACCTGCGCAACGAGGTCGGGCTCGGGCGAGCCGTCTTCGCGGCTGCCGACTTGACCCGACACGAACAAGAACCCGCCGGACCGGACGGCAGGCGAGTAGCGATTCTTTTCATAGAGGGCTTGTCGCCCGGGCGGAAAGACGACGTCACGTCGAGCCATGGTGCCTCCTCGCAGGCTCGTCAGGGCGACGGCCCGCGTGCCGTCCAAGCTACGCCCGGACGTGTGCGGCGGTAGCTGCGCAGAAGCGACATCACCGTTTGCAGTCCCCGAACAGTCGGCGCACGCTGGGGCTCGAATGGATCGCTTCGACGCCATGAACGCGTTCGCTCGTGTCGCCGAGACCGGGAGCTTCACGAGGGCGGCCCAGACGCTTCGCATGAGCCGCCCGACAATCACCCAGCTCGTCCAGCAGCTCGAGGCTCGGCTCGGCGTACGCCTGCTTCACCGGACCACCCGAGCGGTGAAGCTCACCGCCGAGGGTGCCGCCTACCACGCACGGGTCGTGAGGCTGCTCGCCGAGCTCGAAGACGTCGAAGCGACGGCTCGCGGCGCTTCCGCGGCCCCCCGCGGCCGCTTGCGCGTCGACGCACCGGCGCCGTTTGCACGCCGGATCATGATCCCGGCGCTGCCGGCGTTTCAGGCGCAGTATCCCGAGATCGAGATCATCCTCGGCGTGAGCGACCGCGAGGTCGACATCGTCGCGGACGGCGTCGACTGCGTGATCCGTGGCGGCGAGCCCCCCGCGTCGGCGTTGAAGGTGCGACGGCTCGGCGATCTTCCGTTCGGTATCCATGCCTCCCCGGACTATGTGAAGCGTCGCGGCCGCCCCCAGCACCCACGCGAGCTCGAGGGACCTCAGCATTCGTTGGTCGGCTTCCTTCGCCAGCGCACCGGCAATCCCAGACCGCTCGAGCTGCGCCGCGGCAACGAGATCGTCGTCGTCGAGGGGAGACACGGCGTATCCGTCGACGACGGCGACGCCTATGTCGCGGCGGGCCTCGCCGGCCTCGGCATCATCGCCGCGCCGGACTACATGACATCGTCCCACGTCGCGCGCGGCGAGCTGACGCCGCTGCTCGAAGGCTGGCAAGTCGCACCCATGCCCCTGGTCGTGCTGTCTCCCGCGAGCCGGCAGACAAATGGGCGGCTCCGCGTCTTCATCGACTGGGTTCTGTCGTTGATGGCTGCCACGCGCCGGCCTGCGGCTCGTGGCGCAAAGCACCGGGCTGTTCTCTCCGAGGGCCGTCCACGACGATGACACCCATCGCGGCCGAGCTGGCGCCCAGCTCCAGCTCACGC
>CALKVR010000845.1 GCA_938004815.1 uncultured Polyangiaceae bacterium
CACCAAGGGCATGGTGTTTCGCCGGCACTTCAGGGCGCCCAACGGTGAAGACGTCCTGTACGTCTACGAGCGCCTCGAAGACGGCGTCTACCTGCTCCTCCCCTACAACCTGATCCGCAAAGAGGTCGCGAACCCGATGACGTGTCACGGCTACAGCGTGTTCGATGACGGCAAGATGGTGGTGTTCAAGTCGCTCAGCGACGAGCCGACCAAGGTCCACCCGATGCAGGTGTGGCAGACGCCATTCTGCACCCAGGAGCACGCGGCGGACGCGCCGACCGACGGCTCGTTCCTGGCCAAGGTCGGCAACGCCGAGCTCGTCCGCGGCATCTCCGAGGCGCTGACACTCCGCCGCATCGCCGAGGCCGAGAACCCGACCCGTCAGACTTACGAAGACGTGATCTCGACCGCCAACAAGATGGCCGACGCCTTCTATTGGCTGCCCAGCCCCGAGGCCTGCGACCTCGCCTCCGTGGTCAAGCAGGTGGCGTCGACCGCCGAGCTCATCATCGACGAGTTCGAGAAGGTCGCCGCCATCAAGAAGCGGAGCGCCCAGACGCTCGCGGAGGCCGAGACCCAGCAAGAGAAGGTGATCGGCGGCCTGCGCATCACCGACATGCGGAGCGTCGAGGATTTCATGGGCTCGCTGAACGAGCTCCGCAAGCAGCGCGGTCACCTGATCACGATGCGCGAGATGCGGTACATGAACCTCTCGCGGGTCGACCAGCTCGAGGCGCAGGTCGTCTCGTCCTTCGACGAGGTCAGCAAGGCCGCCGTCGAGTTCCTCCTCGACCCCAAGGCGCTCCAGCCGCTCGTCTCGCGCCTGGGTGACGTCGTGACGAAGGTGGGTGAGGCCAAGAAGGCCACCGAGCTCAAGCCGATCAGTGAGGACACCGACAACGTCGGTGAGGGCCTGGCCGTGCTCAGCGACATCATCAACGGCCTCAAGATCGACGACCCCACCGTCCGCACGCGCATCCTCGAAGGGATCAGCGAGGTCTACGCCCAGCTCAACCGCGCGCGCGCCACGCTGGCCGGCCGCAGAAAAGAGCTCGCGTCGGCCGAGGGCCGGAGCGAGTTCGGCGCGCAGTTCAAGCTGTTCGGGCAGAGCGTCGTCTCGGCGGTGGCGCTCTGCGACACCCCCGAGAAGTGCGACGAGACCCTGTCGCGCTTGCTCCTCAACCTCGAGGAGCTCGAGGGCAAGTTCGGTGAGTTCGACGAGTTCTTGGGCGAGCTCGCGCAGAAGCGTGAAGAGGTCACCGACTCGATCGCGGCCAAGCGGCAGACGCTCCTCGACGAGCGGCAGCGCCGCGCCCAAAACATCGTCGGCGCGGCCGACCGCATCATCGGCGGTATCCAGCGCAAGGCGCGCACGTTCAAGACCCCCGACGACCTGAACACCTACTTCGCGTCCGACGCGATGGTGCTCAAGCTCCGCGATCTGTCGAAGCAGCTCTTCGACATCGGGGCCACCGTCAAGGGCGACGAGGTCGAGTCCAAGCTCAAGAGCGCAAGGCAAGACGCTCTCCGCGCCCTCCGTGACAAGGCCGACCTCTTCGAGGGCGGCGACAACGTCCTCAGGTTCGGCAAGCACCGGTTCAACGTCAACACCCAACCGGTCGAGCTCGCGCTCGTGCCGCGCAAAGACGACGGCACCGGTCTCGACGTCCTCTACGTGCACCTGACCGGCACCGACTTCTACGAGCGCATCGACGACCCCGCGCTCGAAGAGAACCGCGACCTGTGGGACCAGCAGCTCGCGAGCGAGACCCCCGAGGTCTACCGCGCCGAGTACCTCGCCGCGTCGATCCTCTCGGCGGCAGAGAAGAACGAGGCCGAGCTCACCTTCCTCAAGCTCACCGACGCCGCGATGTCGGGCGGGGCGACCGGTCCCGACGGCGTGAACCCGGGGCTGCTCGAGATCGTCCGTGCGTTTTCGGCCGACAAGCACGACGAGGGCTACGAGCGGGGCGTGCACGACGTCGACGCCGCCCTCATCCTCGAGAAGGTGGTCGGCATGCGCAAGTCGGCCGGCCTGCTCCGCTACGCCGCCGACGCGCGCGCGCTCGCGGGCCTCGCGTGGGCCGGCTTCGAGGCGAGTGAGCGAGGTGTACTCCACCGCCGAGCGCGCAGCTTCGGTCGCCTCCGCGACCGCCTCGACTCGGTCATCCCCCAGATGGAGCTGGCGAAGGAGATCGAGCCCCGCGTCAAGGCGACCGCCGACGCCCACCGCGTCGACGCGACCGAGACCATCGTGCGCGTCGCCGCGCGCTACCTCGTCGACGAGCTCGCCGCCGAGCGGCCCCGCTTCGTGGTGTCGACGTCGGCCGGCGCCTTGCGCGACGCGCTCTTTTCAGAGGTCGACAGCGCGGGCAGCCGCCGCGATTTCGACGACGACCTGCGCGCGCTCGAGCAACACCCGGCCGAGCGCCTGGGCCTCGTCCGGTCATGGCTGACGGCGCTCCTCGGGCGCTACCCCGACCTCGCGACCCATCGCTACGCCCTGCTCGAGGCGGCCGCGCTCGTCGCCACCGAGAAAAAGGTGGATCGCGAGCCGTCGAGCGCCGCCATCGAGGTGACGGTCTCGGGCCTGCTCGGACAGCACCCCAACGTCAAAGACCGCGCCATCCACGTGCGCCTCGACGAGTGGCTGAGCCGCCTCGACCGGTTCGCCACCGAGCGCACGCCCAGGTTCCGGCGGTTCCGCAAGACCAAGCAAGAGATCCTCGAGCGCGAGAAGCGGCGCCTGCGCCTCGACGAGTTCGCCCCGCGCATCCTGTCGAGCTTCGTGCGAAACCGCCTCATCGACGAGGTGTACCTGCACCTCGTCGGCGACAACCTCGCCAAGCAGCTGGGCTCCGCGGGCGAGGGCAAGCGCACCGACCAGATGGGCCTGCTCCTTTTGGTGTCGCCGCCCGGCTACGGCAAGACGACCCTCATGGAGTACGTGGCCAACAAGCTCGGCCTCGTCTTCATGAAGATCAACGGGCCCGCGCTGGGTCACGAGGTCACGAGCATCGACCCGGCCGACGCGCCGAACGCGACCGCGCGGCAGGAGGTCGAGAAGATCAACCTCGCGCTCGAGATGGGCAACAACGTGATGCTCTATCTCGACGACATCCAGCACACGAACCCGGAGCTCTTGCAGAAGTTCATCAGCCTCTGCGATGCGCAGCGCCGCATCGAGGGCGTGTGGAACGGCCGGACGCGAACCTACGATCTGCGAGGCAAGAAGTTCTGCGTCGTGATGGCGGGCAACCCGTACACGGAGAGCGGCGAGAAGTTCAAGATCCCCGACATGCTCGCGAACCGCGCCGACACCTACAACCTCGGCGACATCCTGCAGGGCAAAGACGATCTGTTCGCGCTCTCGTACCTCGAGAACGCGCTCACATCGAACAAGGCGCTGCAGCCGCTCGCCGGGCGCGACCCCAAGGACACCTACAAGCTCGTGAAGATGGCGCAGGGCGAGGCCATCCCCGTCTCCGAGCTCCAGTACCCGTACTCGGCGGCCGAGGTGAACGAGATCACCGAGGTGCTGAAGCGCCTCTTCATGGTGCAGAAGGTGCTGCTCCAGGTGAACATGCAGTACATCGCGTCGGCCTCGCAAGACGACCAGTTCCGCACCGAGCCCGCGTTCAAGCTGCAGGGCAGCT
>CALKVR010000846.1 GCA_938004815.1 uncultured Polyangiaceae bacterium
AGATTTCTGCCTGTCTCGTGGGCTCGGAGATGTGTATAAGAGACAGGCCCCGAGGTGCGCACGCTGCGCGAGATCATCGAGCAGCTCCAGGAGACGTACTCGCGCTCGATCGGCGTCGAGTTCACCCAGATCGAGGATCGCGAAGCGCGCCTGTGGTTGCAGCAGCGCATGGAGGCCACGCGCAACCGCCTCGCGCTGTCGAGCGCGCAGCAGCTGCGCATCCTGACCAAGCTCACCGAGTCCGAGGTGTTCGAGCAGTTCATCCACGGCTCCTACGGCGCCGGCACGAAGCGGTTCTCGCTCGAGGGTGCCGAGAGCATGATGCCGCTCCTCGATCTGCTCATCGAGCGCGCGTCCGAGCAAGGCGTCGAAGAGGTCGTCATGGGCATGGCCCACCGCGGCCGGCTCAACGTGCTCGTGAACATCATGGGCAAGAGCCTGCGCGAGATCTTCGCCGCGTTCGAAGACACCGACGCGCTCGCCCACGTGGGCCGCGGCGACGTGAAATACCACCTCGGGTATTCGAGCGACCGCACCACCTCGGCCGGCAAGAACGTGCACCTGACGCTCACGTTCAACCCGAGCCACCTCGAGTTCGTGAACCCGGTGGTCGAGGGGCGTGTCCGCGCCAAGCAAGACCGCCGCTTCGGCCACGCCGGTTCTTTCGCCTCGCCCGATCGCGCGACCGCGAACCGCGTGATGCCGCTCCTGATCCACGGCGACGCCGCCTTCATCGGCCAGGGCATCGTCCCCGAGACGCTCAACCTCTGCGGCCTCGAGGGATACAAGACGGGCGGGACGATCCACCTCATCGTCAACAACCAGATCGGCTTCACCACCGATCCGTCCGACTCGCGCTCGACCAAGTACGCGAGCGATATCGTCCGCATGCTGAAGGTCCCCGTGTTCCACGTGAACGGCGAGGACCCGGAGGCGGTCGCGCAGGTCGCGATGCTGGCGATCGACTACCGGCAAAAGTTCGGCGCCGATGTCGTCATCGACATGTACTGCTACCGCAAGTACGGCCACAACGAGGGCGACGAGCCGCGCTACACGCAGCCGCGCATGTACCAGAAGATCGATCAGAAGCCGACGGTGCGGCGCATGTACATCGATCGGCTGATGGCGCTGGGCCAGCTCACCGAGCAAAAGGCCGAAGAGATCGTCACCGCCCAGCGCAAAGTCTTGGAAGAGGCGTTTCGAGAGGTGCGCGAGAAGGGCTTCGTCCCCGGCACCTACTCGATGGGCGGCGTCTGGTCGCCGTATCGCGGCGGCGCCGACAAGGCGACGCCCAAGGTCCCGACGGGTGTACCGCGCGAGCGCCTCGTCGCCCTCGCCGAAAAGCTCTTCGACTTCCCCGAGGGGTTCAAACCCCATCCCAAGGTGCTGCCGATGCTCAAGCAGCGCCGCGACAAGGTCGTCGGGGGCGAGCCGTTCGACTGGGGCACGGCCGAGGTGCTCGCGTACGCCACCATCCTCGACGAGGGCTACCCCATCCGCATCTCGGGCCAAGACGTGCGCCGCGGCACGTTCAGCCACCGGCACGCCGTGCTGTTCGACGCCGAGACCGGGGCGCCCTACGCCCCCCACACCGCCGTCTGCCGCGGGCGCGCGCGCTTCGATGTCTTCAACAGCCCCCTCTCCGAGGCCGGGGTTCTCGGCTTCGAGTTCGGCTACAGCCTCGACTATCCTGACGCTCTCGTCATTTGGGAGGCGCAGTTCGGCGACTTCTTGAACGGCGCCCAGGTGATCGTCGACCAGTTCCTCACGTCGAGCGAAGACAAGTGGCACCGCCTGAGCGGCCTGACGCTGCTCTTGCCACACGGGTACGAGGGTCAGGGCCCCGAGCACTCGAGCGCGCGACCCGAGCGGTTCCTCCAGAACAGCGCCGAGGACAACATCCAGGTCTGCAACCTGTCGACGCCCGCCCAGCTGTTCCACGCCCTCCGTCGCCAGATCGTGCGACCCTGGCGCAAACCGCTCGTCATCTTCACCCCCAAGAGCTTGCTGCGCGTGGCCGCCACCTCCAAGGGGCCGCACCGGCCGGTCTCGACGATCGACGACCTCGCGAACGAGACGTTCCAGCGCGTCATCCCCGACCCGAGCGTGCCGCCGGAAAAGGCGCGCAAGGTCCTCCTCTGCTGCGGCAAGGTCTACTACGACCTGGCGCTCGAGCGCGACGCGCGGGGCGCGAACGACGTCGCGATCATCCGGCTCGAGCAGCTCTATCCCCTCGGCGACGAGCTCGTCGAGGCTCTCGCGCCCTACAAGGACGGCACCCCGCTCGTCTGGGTCCAGGAGGAGCCGTACAACTACGCCTTCTGGTATTTCATCAACGCCAACGTTCCGCAGCTCATCGGCGAGCGGCTGCCGCTCGAGTGCGTGGCGCGCGCGGCGAGCTCGAGCCCGGCCACGGGCTCGCGCGCCTCGCACCTCTACGAGCAGAAGCAGCTCCTCGACGAGGCGCTCAAGTGACCGAGGCGCGGCAGGCGCTTCAAGACGAGTACGCCGCCAAGAGCATCTGCTTCGGCTGCGGGCCGGCCAACGAGCACGGCCTCCGCATCAAGAGCTTCGTCGAGGGTGACGGGGTGGTCTGCCGCTGGACGCCCGAGCCCTTTCACCACGCGTTCCCCGGGATGCTCAACGGCGGGATCATCGGGGCCCTCCTCGACTGCCACTCCAACTGGGCCGCCTCGTACCACCTGATGAAGACGCGGGGTGAGACCACCCCCCCGTGCAGCGTGACCGCCGACTTTCTCGTCACCCTCAAGCGCCCGACCCCGATGGGTGAGGTCCTGCTCCGGGCCGAGGTGGTCGAGTCGGAGGGGGCGCGGGCCATCGTCGAGGCGACCCTGGAGGCCGGCGGGAAGGGCACGGCCACCTGCCGGGGCACGTTCGTGGCCGTCAAAGAGGGGCACCCGGCGTTCCACCGCTGGTAAAAAAAACTCGACGGGTCTGTCGAAGGCGGCCCGGGTCGTTCGATGCTTCCGTGAACCCACGGAGGATGAAATGAACGCCCTCGCCTCGCTGCCCGCTTTCCAGCCGTACGTGATCTCGGTCCTGGTGCTCGGCGCCAACCTGGTCGGTCACGCCAACGCCACCGCGCTCACCCGCGGCCAGGCTTCGGAGGTCATCAACCCCGAGGACGCGCCCGCCAAGAAGAAGACCACCGTCGTCTACGACGGGGGCAACGACAAGACCGCCCGCTACAAACGGGCCCACCGCAACGCGCTCGAGAACAGCCCTGTCTTCATCACCACCGCGCTCGTGCTGACGCTGATGGGGACGTCGGCCGGCGTCGCAGCCGTGCTGTTCTACGCGTTCGCCGCGCTACGCGTCGTGCACAGCGTCTGTTACGTGCGGGGCATCCAGCCATTTCGGACGATCTCGTTCGTCCTCTCGCTCCTCATCCAGGTCGCGGTCCTCGGCCTGATCGGGTACGGCGCGTTCGCGGCCTGACGCGCCGGCCGCGCCGCCTCCGGGGGGGCTTCGAAACCGCTTCGAGACCAGGGGCACTTATGGAAACATGCGCGCCACCCGTGGGCGGCGCCGTATAGGCCGCGCATCGTCCTGAGGCTGCGCGCCTCGTCCTTGGCCTGGAGCACGTCGTGAGCGAGACACCCGAAGCGGAACGTCCGGTTCCGATGACCGCGTTCGAGAAGCGGTTCAAGCACCCCCCCGGGCTCATCATCCTGTTCTTCGCCGAGATGTGGGAGCGCTTCTCCTACTACGGCATGCGCGGCCTGCTGAAGCTCTACATGGCGAACTACCTGTTCGTCACGATCCGGCAGACGTACCAGGGCAAGGCGTACGACGGCACGGGCGATCCGGCGCTCGTCGCGGGCTGGTCGTTCATCAAGCAGTTTCTCCCGAACCCGTCCGCCGCCGAGCTGACCGAGTGCATCAACCCCAAGGTCGAGGCGCTCATGAAGGGCGACGCGGCCAACAACATCGCCGCCGTCGGCGCCGACGTCGCGCGCAACATCGCCGAGCAGACGTGCGTCGCCAACGCGCAGGGCTCGGTGCTCTACGGCTGGTACACCGGCCTCGTCTATCTCACGCCGCTCTTTGGCGGCATCCTCGCCGACCGCTACCTCGGGCAGCGTAAGACGGTGTTCCTGGGCGGCACGCTGATGGCCATCGGGCACTTCGTCATGGCCTTCGAGAACTCGTTCTTCTTGGCGCTCTTGCTGCTGATCCTCGGAAACGGCGCGTTCAAGCCGAACATCTCGACCCAGGTCGGCAACCTGTACCCGCCCGGCGATCCGCGTCGCGACGGCGCGTTCACGATCTTCTACATGGGCATCAACCTCGGC
>CALKVR010000847.1 GCA_938004815.1 uncultured Polyangiaceae bacterium
CGTGATCGTCGAAGAGGACACCGACCCGCTCGCGACCGATCCGCTCCGCACCCGCGAGCTGCCCACCCCGGCCGCGTTCTCTCTGGCCGAGTCGGCGATCGCCGACGGCGTCGACGATCGGCCGCTGTGGCTCGGGTACCTGAACCAAGACGCCGAGCTCGACATGATCGGCACCCGCGGCGTCTACCTCTCGCGCGACGGCGACGCGTACGTCGCGGCAGAACCGAGCGCGGGGGCGTGGGACGAGGTCGCGGTCGCCGACTTCAACGGCGACGGCCTCCTCGACGTTGCGGCCGCCCGGCGCACCTCGCTCGACGGCCCGATCGACGACGTCGATCAGCTCCTCGGCAGCCCGACGAGCTACTTCAACCCGGCCGTCCTCCCCACCACCGGCAAGGCCAACGCTTTCGGGGTCGGTGACTTCGACGGCGACGGCCTCTCCGACCTCGTGCTGCGCGATCGCGACATCGCGCGCGCCGCCGCGACGAGCACCGAGGTGCTACCGCTGCCGCCGTGCGCCGAGCTCGACGATCTGGCGGTCTTCTACGGGTCTCCGATCGGTCTCGGTCAGCGCGCGACGCTCGCGCGCGTCGCCGGTATCGAGCAGATCGCGAGTGGGCGGCTGCCGCGCCTCGACAAGCGCGACGGCATCTCCGACTTCGGCATGGTCTCTCACTGCATGGGCACCGACGCGTCGGGGAACCCGCGGCCCGACCCCGCGCGCGTGACCGTGTTCTACGGCGCGACCAACCGACAGGTCACGGCCCCGTATCTCTTGAACGACGCGCGCGATCGCGACCCGACGATGACGGGCTCGGCGGTCGACCTCGTCCCGTTCAAGCCGGCTGCGCTCGCCTCGTACGAGGCCGCCGACGCCCGCATCGTGGCTGCGACCGCGTCGCTGCTCGCACAGTACGCCCCCCCGGGCCTCGATCCCCTTCAGAACGCCGCGCTCTTCGTCGTCGAGACGCGTGAGAACACGCTCTTCCGGGATGCGCACTACATCCCGCTGTCGGCGGCGCCCCAGCCCGAGACGTGGGTCACCCTCGCGAACATCGACGCCGATCCGGAGCCCGAGGTCGTCGCGTCGGACGGCGCCACGATCCGCATCGTCGATTCGTTCCGGTGCTTCCCCGACGCCTTCGAGCCCGTTTCCCCGGCCCAGCCGGGGTGCGACTTTTCGGGCACGGGGGAGGTCTCGACCGCCGGGCTCACCGACACCCTCGTCTGGTCGATCGCCACCCCGATCACGAACGTCGAGGGGCTGACGCACCGCGATCTCGACCAGGACGGGTTCGACGACGTCGTCGTCCTCGGGTCGATCAGCGGCACGCCCGCCGCGGCGATCTTGTGGGGCGGCACCGATCTCAAGAACACGCCCGTCGCGACCCCGATCACCTTCGACGGGCTCGGCGGCGAGATCGCGTCGAGCGGGTTCTTGCCGCTCTACGACGCGGCCGGCGCACCCGCGGCGGGCGTGAGCGCGCCCGAGCGGCTGGTCCTCGCCGTCCCGAACGGCGGCGCTTTCGACATCGTCGCCGTATCGTTCACCGGTCGGAACGTGGGCGCGTCCGAGACGATCGCGTCGATAGCCGACGTGAGCGACCTCGCCGTCGCCGACGCCGACGGTGACAGCTTCGAGGACGTGGTCGTCCTGACCTCGCAGGGCGTGCGCGTCTTGCGGCGCAAGCCCGTGCTCGCGGGCGACGCCGCGCCTGCCGCGGCCGCAGAAGGAGCAGCGCCGTGAAGATGCGATCCTCGATTGCCACGCTCGGCCTCTCGTTCGCGCTCGCGCTCGCCGTCGCGGCGCCCGCCACGGCCCAACCCGAGAGCGGCGGCAACGTCGCCAAAGCAAAAGAGCTCTTCGACGCGGGCGCGCGCGAGTACGAGAACGGCCGGTTCGATCTCGCCATCCAGGCCTTCGAGCAGGCCTACAAGATCGCGCCCCGCGACGGCATCATGTTCTCCACCGCGCAGGCGCACCGCCGGCAGTACACGCGGACGTCGGACGCGGCCCACCTGCTCCGCGCCGTCGAGCTGTACAAGCTCTACATCGACCGGGTGAAGGCGGGCGGTCGCGTGACCGACGCGGTCAAGGCGCTCGGCGAGCTCGAGCCCCAGCTCAAGAGCCTCGATCCGGCGACGGCTCCGCAGCCCAGCCAGACGGCGGGGGCGCTCAAGACCCGCATCGTCGTGAACATCTTCGTGCCGGGCACCACGGTCTCGATCGACAACAAGCCGGCCAAGGCGCCGCCCATCAACGAGGAGGTCGAGCCCGGTAAGCACGTCGTCAAGCTGTCCGCTCCCGGCTACTTCGACGAGGTGCGCGAGATCGCGGTCGAGAAGGGCGAGATCGCGCCCGCCAACCTGCCGCAACGCGAGCGACCGGCGGCCTTCACGATCAACACCGAGTCGGGGGCCGAGATCAGCATCGACGGCCGCTTCGTCGGTGAGGCGCCGCTCACGTCGGCCATCGAGCTCCCGAGCGGCCGCCATTTCGTGGCCATCCTCAAGACGGGCCACGAGACCTACACGAAGGAGGTCGAGCTGAAGCGCGGCGCCAGAGAGACGCTCGACGCGGACCTGCAGTCCACGACGCAGCGCGACCTCTCCTACGTCGTCATCGGCGGCGCGGCGGCGTTCGCGACCGCCGGCATCATCTTCGGCGGGCTCGCCCTCGAGCGCGAGTCGGCGGCCCAAGACATCCTCGACGCGCGCGACGCGCGGACCCTGTCGCGGAGCGAGGTCGCGGACTACGAGGACATTCGCCGCGAGCGCTCTCTGTACACCGCGCTCGCGGCCGCGGGCGGCGGCGCTGGTGTCGCCCTCGGCCTGCTGGGCGTCGGTCTCGCGGTCTTCGACGAGCCGCGCGCGGTCGCGGCTCCGCGGATGGAGGGGCCGACCCGCGAGCGAGAGCCGGGCTCCGACGAGCCAAAGGACATCGAAGTCAGCGGGGCGCCGGTGATCTCGCCGGACTTCCTCGGCGGCACGATGCGCCTGCGGTTCTAAGAGGGAGAAAATACACAACAGGCGACAGGCGATTGACAATTGACAAGTCGGCATCTGGCTGGCGCGTCATCCCGGCGCTCCCAGCCGGCAGGCGGCAGCGCGGGGGTCGACTTGTTCATTGTCAATCGCCTGTCGCCTGTTGTGTATTCGTCTTCTTCTCTCTTCAAAACAGCTCCGAAGCGATGCCATCCGTCAGGTGCCTCGCCGCCTCGGCGACGCGGACGCGCGCGCCGTCTACCTCGACCGCGCCCTTCCGTAAGAGCTTCTCCAAGGCTCGGCTGCGCGCGGCGGTCATCGCCTCGACCCCGAGCTCTCTGCCGGCGGCCTCCAGATCGATGCCGCCACGCAGCCGCAACCCGAGCATGATCCGCTCGCGTAGGCGCGCCTCGGCGTCCAGCTCCTCCACCTCACCCTCGGCCGGAGTGCCGGCCAGGGCCGCGCGCATGTACGCCCGCGGATCGCGGGCGTTCTTGTACCGTCGCGCCGACCCGCCGCCGATCGAGAGTGTCCCGACCGCGGCCGTCCCCAGGCCCAGGTAGTCGAGCCCGCCCCAGTAGCGGAGGTTGTGCCGGGCCTCGTGGCCGGGCTTCGCGTAGTTCGAGACCTCGTATCGGTCGAGGCCGCGCGCCTCGAGCGCGGCGCCCACCGCTGCGAACGACTCCATGATCGCCTCGTCGGTCGCGATGGGCAGGCGACCCTTGCGAGCCTGATCGCCGAAGGCCGTCCCGGGCTCGATCGTCAGACCGTACGCCGAGACGTGCGAGAGCCCGAGATCGACGACGCGCTCGACCTCCGCCGCCGCTTCACGGGCCGACTGCGGCGCGCCGCCCTCGACCCCGAAGATGAGGTCTGCGCTCACGCGCGCCGCGCCGCTCGCGAGAGCGGCTTCGACCGCCCGCAGGCCGCCGGCGGGGTCGTGCAGCCGCCCCAGGAAGGCGAGGCGTCGCGCGTCGAGCGACTGCACCCCCACGCTGAGCCGGTTCACGCCGGCGGCGACGAGGGCGCGCGCGCGGTCCGCGTCCAGCGAGCTCGGGTTGCACTCGGCCGTGATCTCGACGTCAGGGGTGGGCGGTAGCGCGCGGAGGATCGCCGAGATGACGCGGCCCAGGTCGCGCGGCTCCCAGAGAGACGGCGTCCCGCCCCCGAAGAAGACGGTCGCGGTTCGGAGGGGCGCGCCCCCGCCCGCCCCGAGCCCACGGAGCCGCGTCTCGAGCTCGGCGATCACAGCGTCCGCGTACTCGGCGTGAGGGATCGCAGGGCGCTCGATCGCGAACGAGGTGAAGTCGCAGTACGGACACTTCGCCAAACACCAGGGGAAATGCACGTAGATCCCGAGGTCGGGCGCGCCGAGATCGCTGGGACTGGGGCTGGCCGGCAAATTGCGAGAGCCCGATGCGAGTGTTACGTTCCCGTCTGGGTCCGACCCTCCAAGCATGATTTCACTGCCTGAGCTCGTAGGTCGCGTTCGCTCGTACCACCCCAATGCGGATGTCGGGCTCATCGAGCGCGCCTACGAGTTCGCCGACAAGGCCCACGTGGGCCAGCGGCGCAAGAGCGGGGACCCGTACTTCGTTCACCCCCTGAACGTGGCCGAGATCATCGCGGATCTCAAGCTCGATACGGCGAGCGTCTGCGCCGGCCTGCTCCACGACTGCGTCGAGGACACCCTCGCGACCACGACCGACATCGAGCGCGAGTTCGGCGACGAGGTCGCGTTCCTGGTCGACGGGGTGACCAAGCTCTCCAAGATCAACTTCATCTCGCGCGAGGACCGCCAGGCCGAGAACTTCCGCAAGATGGTCGTGGCCATGGCCCGCGACATCCGCGTGCTCCTGGTCAAGCTCTGCGACCGCCTCGACAA
>CALKVR010000848.1 GCA_938004815.1 uncultured Polyangiaceae bacterium
GGGGGGGTGTTGCTGGCCTCGCTGTCGACGGTGGCGACGGGCTGATCGTCGATCATGACCGTCGTCGACAGTTTGCTGTCCAGCGTGCCGTTGAACGGCATCGGGGTCGGGGTCGGCACCGGACCACCAGGCGATGGGATCATCAGGATGTGGGTGTCGATCCCGACGACCTGGTCGCCCTTCTTGGCAATGGGAGGCATGAGGCCGGCTCCGTAGGGCCCGGATTGACGCTTCTCCGGGCCGGACTGCGAGTCTACCATCGCCGGTTTGGGCGGAGGCCAAACGTTCGAATGACGTTCCTCGACGACGTGACGAAGGGGCTCGGAGACGTATCGAACCGCGCCGGGCAGACCGAAGACGCGCTGAAGGGCAAGAAGGGCGGCGACGGGACCGCGCCTGGCGACTTCAAGAACGGCGAGGATCTGACGGCCGCTCCCGGCGACACCGCCAAGGCCGACGTGGCCGTCGGCCCCGGCGGTAACGCGCTTCAGATCCCCGAGCTCATCGAGCTCATCCACTTCGGTACGGTGTACCGCGACGACGCGGCGCGGTTCCCCAGCGAGGGCGTCGCCGACGACGCCAGCGACGCCGACGTCGCCGGCTCGCCGGGGGCGCACGGCGCGATGATGCGCGCCGCGCTGCACCGCGAGACGCTCCTCCTCGGCGGCTTCGTGCGGGGGCAGATGGCCGCGCTCGTCGCCGAGGAGAAGACCCAGGGCTCGGTCGGGACGATGATGGCGCTCGCGAGCGAGCTCTTCGGAGCCGCGGGCGGGTTCTCCGACAAGCCAACCGCGAGCGACTTTCAGCCCGTGCTCGAGGAGATCAAGAAGGTCGGCGAGAAGCTGAACGGCACCGACCTGGGCTACCCGGATCTGCACGAGGCCGGGATCGCGCTCCACGAGGCTCGCGCCGCATACGCCAAGCTGCTCGCGGAGCAGCTCGAAAAGCGCCTGAACAAGAAGAGCGCCCCCGGCACGGGCCTGCTCGACGCCGTCCCCCTGCTCTCGAGCATCGTGCCGCCGTTCCTCGCCGACGCGATCACGTTCATCCAGAAGATCGCGTTCAAGGTCTTCGACGTCTACGCCGCGCTCCTCATCCAGGTGGCCATCGAGATGGAGCCCAAGATCGAAGAGGCCGCTCGCGACATGTCGATCGACGCGATCCGCAAGACGAGCCGTCCGCTGTTTCCGGTCTGGTTCGTGCCGCCTCCGCCCGGAGAGGCGACGCCCGAGGACGTGATCCCGTCGTCGGCCGTGCCCGGGCCGCTCGCGGGCGCCCTCGGCGGCGCCATCGGTGCGATCAACGACGCGGGCAACACGGCGCAAGAGGTCGTCGACTTCCTCAGCCGCCCCGGTGGCTACACCCCGGGCAGCGAGTTCCTCGATCAGGCGTTCCAGATCCCCAAGACCGCGACGCGCGCGTCGACCAACGAGGCATCGCTCGAGATGAGCGACGCGCTCGGGCAAATCGTGGTGGCGACGTTCGAAAAGGTCCTCGACGTGAAGCTGCCCGACTTCGTCAAGAGCGTCCTCGGCAAGCTCATGACGGTCACGGCAGAGTTCCTCCGCGCCACCTATGGCAAGCTCATCACCCTGAGGCCCGGCGAGGCCGTCACCGTCGACGAGCTCTTGGCGGCGGGACGCGTCCACGTCGTCCACCTCGTGGTCGAGAAGCTCCTCGGGCTGATCCCCGGCATCGACGCGATCAAGGGGTTCCCGCTCGGGTTCAACGGCGTGAGCGTGAACGCGGGCGCCCTCTTGGCCCGCGGCAAAGAGCTCATCGCCAAGGAGATCGCGCCGGCGCTCGACCCCGTGATCGAGTTCGCGATGCGCGATCTCTACGAGATGATCTTCGCCGCTCGAAGCACGGCGGCGACCCGCAAGGCGGAGACGATGGAGGTCTACCTGGGCCTGCTCCCCGCGCTCTACGCGCGCCTCATCCGGAACATCTTCTTTCCCGTCTGGGATCTGTTGATGGAAAAGGGCCTCGCAGAGGTGACGCGCGTCCTCGGCTGGGAGAACCAGCAGGCGCTCGAGGCGATCCACGCGGCGAAGGGCCAGGTGGACATGGTGCGCGACAAGATGGGGCAGGTCTCGAGCCTGCTCTCGGGCACCTCGTTCTCGGCCGACAAGGGCGAGAAGAACCTCGACCCGTTCAAGAAGCTCATCGAGGAGCCGGCCGAGACCTCGGCCGGCACCGTCCCCGATCCGCTCGCCGACGCGTTCCCCCTGCCCTCGCGGCAGGCCACGGCCAAGATGCGCGAGGTCACCGACGACGAGCTCGAGAAGGTGAAGCCGAACTTGAAATGGCAGGAGGCCCCGCCCGCGGCCCCGGCAGGAGGCGCGTGATGGCGAGGCCGCTCTCCAAGACCACGCTCACCGCGGGCGCGATCACGCCCGACACGCACGTGATCGCCTACCGCGGTGAAGAGCGGATGAGCCGCACCTACCGCTACGCGGTGACCCTCGCCGTCCCCCACACGTCGCCGCTCCACGAGCTGCTCGAAGAGGCGGTGCTCGGGCGCGACGCGAAGCTCGTCTTCGAGGACGCGCACGAGGCCCGCACCGTCCACGGGATCGTCACCTCGGTGGGCGGCGGCAAGCTGCTCGACGACCAGCACGCGACGGTCGAGGTCGTGATCGAGCCGCATCTCGCGCTCCTGGGCCTGCGCTCGAACAGCCGCATCGGGATGGACAAGACCGCCCTCGAGGCGGTGATCGCCCTCTTGGACGAGTGGGGGCTCGCCCACCGCGAGAACCTCGCCCTGCCGTACGACCACCGGCCGTACGTGACACAGCACATGGAGACCGACCTCGCCTTCGTCGAGCGCCTCCTTTCGTCCGAGGGCGTCGCGTACTACTTCGACCAGTCGGGCGACGACGGCGAGGTGATCATCCTCGTCGACAACCCCGCGGGTTACGGCGAGGCGCGCAGCAAGGCGGTGCCTTTCCAGGGCATGGTCTCGGCCGCGACCGAAGACGAGATCCACGAGTTTCGGCTGGCCAAGCGCTTGCGGTCCACCGCCGCGCGCCTCGGCGACTACGACTTCAGGCGGCCGATGCTGCAGATCCGCGCCCTCGAGCTGGTCAAGCAAGACGGCGCCGCGATCGTCTCGAAGCTCGGCACCGAGCGGTTCGCTCGCTACTACCACGGTGACGCGCCCGAGCGCGCGCGCGCGACCGAGCTCGAGGCCGATCCGGCTCAGGCGCGCACGGTCCTCGAGCAGCTCCGTTCGGATCGCTCGGTCGGCTGGGGCAGCACCCATGCACGCTGGCTCGCCGCCGGGCACACGTTCGCGCTCGAGGGCTACCCGATCGCGAGCGCCAACCGCCGCTACGCGGTGACGAGCCTGGTCGTCGAGGGCAAGCTGCCGCTCAACACGGGTGACGCGGCCGAGACGGTGACCACCGAGTTCGAGGTCGTCCCCGACGACGTGCTGCTACGACCACCGTTCCGGCCGCCACCGCTCAAGCAGGTCGCCGAGACCGCTACCGTCGTCGGCGCAGGCGAAGAGATCTGGGTCGACGAGCACGCCCGGGTCCAGGTGCAGTTTCACTGGGAGCTCGACGGCAAGGGGGCCGACGGCAACCTCGCGTGGCTCCGGGTCGCCCAGCCATGGGCTGGCGCGAACTGGGGCGTGCAGTTCATCCCCCGCGTGGGCATGGAGGTCGTGGTGACGTTCTTGGGTGGCGACGTCGATCGACCCATCATCACCGGGTGCGTCTACAACGGCACGCACCCGCCGCCGTTCGCCGTCCCGCGCGACAAGAGCATCAGCGGCCTGCGCACGCGCTCGACCCCCGACGCGGCCGGCTTCAACGAGCTGTCGTTCGAGGACAAGGTCGGGGCCGAGCGGGTCTATCTCCACGCAGAAAAGGACTTCGACCAAGACGTCCAAAGCCGCCGGACGGCGCGCATCGGTGACGACGACGTCACCGACGTCGGGGCGTCGCGCAAGGTCACCGTCGCCAAGGACCAGACGACGAGCGTCGGCGGCGACGAGAAGATCACGGTCGGCAAGAGCCGCACGATCGAGGTGACCGAGTCGGCCCAGCTCTCGGTGGGCAAGGGCGCGAGCCTCGACGTGGTCGGCTCCGCCTCGGGTCGGATCGAGGGTGAGCTCCGCCAGACCGTCGCCAAGTCGCTCAAGCTCGCGGTCGCCGAGGACATGATGATGCAGACCTCCGGGCACATCGTCATGGTCGCGGGCGAGGCCGACAAGAAGGGCTCGATCGCCGCCCACGCCGACGGCTCCACCACCCTGTCGGCGACCGGCGAGACGACGATCACCTCCGACGCAGGCCTCACGATCGCCGTCGGCGAGACGGTGCTGCGCATGACCCCCGAGTCGCTCGACATCCGCGCCAAGAGCGTGACGATATCGGGCGAAAAGATGGTCATCGATCTCACCGACCAGCTGCTGGTCTACCCCGAGAAAAAGCTCTTCGTGAAGTCGGAGAAGGTCCGGATGGAAGCGCAGGGCTCGAAGCTCGAGCTGTCGCAAGACGTTCGCCTCGACGGCGGCATGATCAAGCTCAACTGCAAGCAAGACCCGGTCGACCCGCTCGAGAAGCAGGAGCCGAAGAAGCCGGCCAAGATGGCCCTGACCACGTCGGACGGAAAAAAGCTCGCCAAGACGCGGTTCGTGGTCGTGATGGCCGACGGCTCCGAGCGCACCGGCGTCACCGACGCCGAGGGCAACGCCAAGATGACGATCGAGGACGACGCCGAGATCTACTTCCCCGACCTGCCGGACGTGGAGGAGTGAGCGAGATGAAACCCTACGTGATCAAGCAGGGCGACTACCTCACCAAGCTCGCGTTCGAGAAGGGCTTCGACGCGAAGAGGGTCTGGGACGACGGCAAGAACG
>CALKVR010000849.1 GCA_938004815.1 uncultured Polyangiaceae bacterium
AAAGGGCGAGTTGAGGGGGGAGAGCGGCGACAGCGAGGACGCGTGCGAGCGCGGGTCGTGGGAGAGAGGGCACGGCGCGCAGCGCCAGCTCACGCATGACCGCCTCTTCGAGCGGGGCGAGGTTGAATACCTCGAGCGTCGCGCCTCGCACGTTCACGTCGCCGGCGGCGGCGACGATGACGACGCGCGCGCCCGCATCGCGGAGCGCCCCGAGCCGGGCGCCGACGTCGGCGGGGAGCTTCTCGGCGTCGTCGACGAGGGCGACGAGCCCCTCGGCAGAGACACCATGGGTCTCGAGATCGAGCTCGGCGCCCGCGGTCGGGCCACCCTCGATCCACGCGACATGCTTGCCAAGCGCGCCGAGCGACCAGGCCAGACGACGCAAGATCGTCGACTTGCCGGAGAGCGGCGGACCGGTCACGACGACGCCCGCGCCGGGCCGCAGCGCCTCGACCTGGGCGAGGAGCGCGCGGGATGGCTCGTCGAGGCCGACGATAGGCCAAGCCGCCGTCGCCGGCCCGACCTCGGCGCTCCCCAAGCTCGGCAGGGCCCGTCGCATCGCGCTCGCGAGCTCGTCCACGCTCGGGAACCGATCCTCGGGCCGGCCGCGCATGGCGCGGGCCACGACCTCACCGAGCGCGGTGTTCGCGCTGCCCTCGAGCTCGCTCGCCACCTCGTCGAGGACGTCCGAGAGGGTCGCTCCGAGCGCGTAGACTTCGGCGCGAACCGTGAGCGAGCCGCCCTCGAGCAGCTCGGGCGCGGCGTACCGCGGCGTCAGACCGAGGGCGCGCGTGCCGCCCTCTCGAAAGACCGTCACGAGACCGAGATCGACGAGGGTCGCGGGGCCCTTCGCGGGGACGATCACGTTCGCAGGCTTCACGTCGCCGTGGAGTAGCTGCGCGCGGTGGAGGCGGGTGAGCTGATCGGCGACGTCGAGCACGGCGCCGATCACCGCGAGCGGCTCCGGCGACGGCGCGGCGAGGAGGCTCGCGAGGCTGGAGCCCTCGACCAGCTCGCGCAGCATGTACGGCCGCGCGGTGCCGGGCATCCGGCCGAACCGGAGCACGCGCGGAACGCCGAGGCCCTCGAGGCCCGAGAGCGCCGCCGCTTCGCGTACGAGCGCGGCGACCTCTTGCTCGTCGCCTCCTGCGCCGAGCGTCTTGAGCGCGAGCACGTGCGCGGTCAGCCGATCGCGGACCGCCCACACTTCCCCGCCGCCCCCCTTGCCCAGACGGCTGACGGGCTCGTAGCGAGGAGGCAGCTCGGGCGACACCTCAGATTGGGAGCTTGCCACCCGCCCCGAGGCCGAAGAAGAAGCCCGTCACCGAGAACCCTGTGTCCAACCGAACCAAGAACTGTTCGATCGGCAGGACCTCGAGACCGATGTGGGGGAGCGCCAGGTACGGAAAAATGACCGGCTTCGAGCCGCCGTTCGTCCAGCCCGGCTCGACGTAGCCGCCGTAGTGGTCGTTGTCGTTGCCGCAGTACTGCACGCCGTCGACCACGCCGTCGGCGTCGCCGGGGCCCGAGCACTTGGACCACTGATCGGGCTGGTTGGGGTCGGCGTTCGGGTTCTGGTTCTTGGGCTTGGCCTGGTTGCGCCGGATGTCGCCGAGCACGCCCGAGATCCCGACGCCGCCGCCGAGGAGCAGCGCGACCGTGCCCTTTTTCTCGAGCGGTATGCGCCCGAGCAGATCGACGGTCACCGAGATGAGCTTCAGGCTGCTCGAGACGATCTCGTACGCCTCTTTCGGATCTTCACTCGACTTGAACAAGAACTCGTTCATCGAGAAGTCGGCGTAGGGCACGGTGACCGAGAAGATCACCTCCAGGTGCCCGGACCGCAGCGTGAACTCGGGACCGCCCGAGAAGACGTTGACCGCGCCGGGGCCGCCGTCGGCAAACATGCTGAAGAGAAAGCCCGGGACGATGAAGTCGCGAAACCGCGCGCCCAAGTAGTACTTGGTCGCGTCGTCGTCGTTCGCCTTCGCGCCCTTGCCCTCCTTCTCCTCTTCGTCGCTCGTTCCGAATTTGTCTTGCGCCGCGTGCTTCTTTTTCTCTTCGTCGGTCAGCGCCTCGCCTGATGCCGCATCCGCCGGCTTGTCGGCAGCGGCATCAGGGGGAGAATCCGCGGGCTCTGCGGCAGGCGGCGCGTCGGCGGGCGCCGGATCGGCCGGCTTGCCTTGGGCGAACGCAGCAGACGGGCCAAACGTCGCGAGGGCGAGGGCGAAGCAAAGGAGGGGACGTTCCATGGTGGCTCCTCGGGCCTGGATGAAGGTACACGAGTCGAGTCTCCGGGCGAAAGTCCACGACAAAGGGTAGGCTAGCCTCGTCCGTGCGCTTCGCGGCACGGGGCTCGAGGGGGGCGGCAAGGCTCCTCGGCATGATCGTCAACTCCACCACCGTCGTTCAGACCATCGATCGCGACGAGCGCGCGTCCTTCGACAAGGACCTCATCGTCGTTCGCGCCGGGACCGCATCGACGGTCCGCCGCTTCGACGGGTCACCGACCCCGCCCGGGACGCCCCTCGCGATGATCCGCAAGCGGCTGGCCGGGCGAAAAGAGCACCTCGCCCCGATCGTGCTCATCCACGGCTACGGGCAGAACCGCTACGCGTGGCACCTGCCGTCACGGAGCTTTTTCAACTACCTCGCCAAGGCCGGTTTCGACGTCTTCAACCTCGAGCTGCGCGGGCACGGCCGCTCGCGGCACCTCGGGGCCCACCCGCCTCGCGCGGTCACGACCTTCGTCGATGAAGACGTCCCCGCCGCCATCGAGGAGGTGCGGCGGCTATCCGGCGACCGCCCCGTGTACCTGATGGGCCACTCCCTCGGCGGTCTCGTGGCCTACGCGTCGGCGGCGGTGCTCAAGGAGAAGATCGCCGGCGTCATCACCCTCGGCAGCCCGTACCAGTTCACGCGCGGCTCGCTCGCGCTGTCGCTGTTCTCGGCGGCGCTCGTCGCGGTCGACTCGAGGGTGCACCTCGGCCACGGTGCGTTCGAGCTCAAGCCGCTGTCCGAGGCGATGCGCATGCTGCGCGGGTTCGTCGAGAGCCCGATCTTTCCGTCGCCCATCCGCGGCTACCATCCGCGGTCGCTCGAGCCGCTCGTGCTGTCGCAGCACATGTCGCTGGCCATGGACACGGGCAGCGTCTCGGTCCTGCGCAACATGGCCTCGTCCGCCGCCGAGGCGCGTCGCGGCGGGCATTGCCTGGGCGAGCTCACCGGCTACGCCGAGGAGTTCGAGTCGCTCGATCTGCCGCTGCTGGTCGTCGCGGGCAAGAACGACGATCTCGCCCCGCCCGCGTCGGTCGAGCCCGCGTACCTGCGCTCGAGCTCGTCCGACAAGACGTACCGCGTGTTTCCGCGCGGACACATCGATCTGCTCTGCGGCCGGGACTGTCCCCAGACGGTGTGGCCGCTCGTCGTGTCTTGGATCATGACGCGCGTCAGGCGAGAAGCCGCGCGCCAGGCCATGGAGACATCATGTCGCTGAAGGACAAGCTCTTGACCGAGGGCATGAAGCTCACCCAGAACCCCGCCGTCGGCAAGCTGCTCCAGGACGAGCGCTTCATGCGCCTGGTCGTCCTCGCGATGAGCATGCCTGGTCGCGTCTCGACCTTCACCGCCGAGCAAAAAGAGCGCTTCGCGAAAGAGATGGGCCTCGCGACGAGCGACGAGGTACGCGATCTCAAGCGCCAGATCGGCGCGCTCGAAGACACGGTGCGACGGCTCGAGCGCAAGATCGGCTGACGCGTTCTCTAGCGCGCCGAGGCTCGCGAACGCCGCCTGCGGCGGAGGAGCGACGCGAACGCGAGGAGGACGAGCGCGCTGGCTCCGCCGGCCGCGCCACCGCTCGCGGTGCAGCCGTCTTCGCTCAGACCGCCGTCTTCGATCGCGTTGCCACCCGGGGGCAAGCTGCAGTCCGAGTAGTCGTAGATGCACTTGTCGGGGTCGCAGGTCAGCTCCCCCTGCCCCGCGCTCTCGTCGGCGCAGTCGGTCTTGGCCTGGAGCCCGGCGTCGCACGCCTCACCCGCGTCGAGCTTGCCGTTCTTGCACACGGGCGGCGGATGCGACTTCGGGTTGCCGGGGTTCTTGGCAGAGTTGCTCGACGGCGATGCCCCTGGCGTCCAGGTGCAGTCGGGGTCGCCGAGCTCGATCGCGTTCGACCACCCGTCGCCGTCCGAATCGGCGTTGCAGAGGTTCGGCCCCCAGACCACGTGATCTTCTTGGATCGTCCCCGGGCCGTCCAGGCTCGAGCGCACGTCGGCCAAGAAGGGCGTGTTCGTCGAGCCGTTGTCGTCGTTGTGACAGTTGCGGCAGCCGAACACCGAGCCGTTGGGGATCTCGTCGACGCGGAACGCACGCGCGTGCGCCACGCCACTCAGGGTGACGGCTGCGAGCCCGAGCGCGACGGAAAGGAAAGCCTGCCGCATCGAGCGATATCCTAAGCGAGCCCCCGACGGCGTGCCCAGGACGTGATCACGTCCAGGGGGCCCGGACCTACACGAGCGCCTCGCGCTCGATCGGTCCCTCGATCGTCGCTTCGCCGACCGTCGCGTAGATCACCCCGTCGTTCCGCACCAGCCCCAGCTTCGTGTGCTTTTGTACGTGCGGCTCCAGCGCATCGAGGAAGCTCGGCGCCAGTCGGAAGACCTCGATTTCTTCTGCAGCGTGAACGGGGCGCGCCGCGACCTCGCGCCGCAAAGCCACGAGATCGGTCGCCGTGAAGAGCGACACGCGGCGCGCAGCCTTGGACGCCTTGTGCAGGCGCTCGGCCGACGGCGCGCCGACGTCGATCCACGCGAGGAGCACTCCGGTCGGATCGCGCACCGATATCGGCGCCTCTTCGGCCGAGGAGAGCCCGCCCCTGCTGAACGCGATCCCCTCCTCGTACGAGAGCGCGTACGCGAGCGTGCGCGTGAGCATGAACCGCAGCGTCTCGGACGGGTGCCGCGCGACGCGCAAATCGAGGGTCTCGTAGACCCCGCGGTCGACATCCGAGACCGTGAGCTCGAAGCGAAAGAGCGTCGCGTTCGGCGCCACGGGACCGTCGTATCACGATCAGCTGCTCGCGTCGCACATGCGCCAACTATGTACTATACATACGTGATGGCGCAGCTGCACTTCTCCGTGGATCCAGAGACGAAAGAGCGGCTCACGCGTGAGGCCGAAGCGCGCGGGATGAGCCTCTCTCAGTACCTGTCCAGCATCATCCGGCGCGAGGTTCCGCAGGCGTGGCCGAAACGATACCTCGATCGCGTGGTCGGCAGTTGCGCGGGGTCGGGGTTGCGTGAACCGCGCGAGCTCGACGTCGACGATGTGACACTGTGATGTATCTGCTCGACACGAACGCCTGCATCCGTGTGCTCAACGACAGTTCGCCGGCCGTCGTCGCCCGCTTCGGCCGCGAGTCGCCGGCCACGATTCGGTTGTGCTCGGTGGTCAAAGCCGAGCTCTTGTTCGGGGCAAGGAAGAGCCGTCGCGTCGCCTCCACTCTCGAGAGTCTCGAGCGTTTCTTCGAACCGATCCCGAGCGTGCCCTTCGATGACGCCGCGGCAGAACAGTACGGCGTCATCCGCGCACAGCTCGAGCGAAGCGGCACACCTATCGGTGCGAACGACATGATGATCGCGGCCATTGCCCGACATCACGATTTCACCCTGGTGACCCGAAACGTAGACGAGTTTCGGCGCGTCGCCGCGCTGCGCGTCGAGAATTGGGAGGCGGCGCGCTGAGGCAGGCGCGGGGCAAGCGCACGGCCGCGCCCCGCCTCGATCATGGCCGGCCGATCAGCTGCTAGCTTCAGGCACGTGACGAAGAAGCGACCCGCGAAGACGAGGACCTCTGGAGCGCCCCCCGGCAAGCCCACCGCCCCCAAGGCCGCTCCGAAAGCGCGCCTGGCGGTGCTCATGGACGGAGAGCCCCTCGCGGACGACGACGCGCGCGCGCTGTGGACGGCGTTCTCCGCCCACATGGACGATCACCAGGGCGATCTCGCGGGCTTCGCCAAGCAGAAGGGTTGGACGTCGGTGAAGCCGGAGCACCGAGCCGGTCAGGCCGTCCTCGTCGTGACGACCTGACCCGCGCACACGAGCTCAGCGCGTGAAGAGGCGGCGGCGCGAAGCGGCCAGCCCGGCCAGCGCAGCGAAGAAGAACCCGAGCCCGCTCGAGCCGCGCGTGCCGGCGCTCGAGCAGTCGGACGAGCCGTCGCTCCCTCCGCTGCCGCCGGCCCCCGCGCCGCTCGTGTCGTCGTCGCACGTGAGGACGTTCGGGTCGCTCTCGTCGGGAATGCAGACGCCGGGGTCGCCGTCACCCCGCGTGCAATCGTCGCCCTCGTCGAGGCTCGCGCACGCCGCTTTGTCGGCGTCGTCGGCGAGGGCCCGAGCGGGGGCGAGGCCCGCGGCGAGGAAGGCAGCGGAGAGGATGATGGCGGGGAGCGATTTCATTTCTTTCGACCTTTCGTAGTGGCGCTCTCCGACATTCCACGAACCATGCCACGTGGATCGCTCGGCGCCCGGGTCGGTCTCACCGCCACGTGAGCAGCAAGTTGCCGGTGGTGCCGGCCACTCGTTGCTCACTCCTCGTCGAGGCGCATCTTCGAGAGCTTGTAGACCAGCGTCCGCCTCGGGAGACCGAGGATCTCCGCGGCCTTGGTGCGGTTTCCGCCGGTGGCGCGGAGCGCCTCGAGGATGCGCTCGCGCTCGAAGTCCTTCACGGTGGCGCGCACGTCGCCCGCGCCTTGGTCGACGGCAGCAGGTCGCGGCGCCGCTAGCATCGAGGCGGGGAGCTGGTCGACCCCGATCGCGCCCGCGTCGGCGAAAGCGACCGCCCGCTCGAGGACGTGCTTCAGCTCGCGGACGTTGCCGGGCCACGGGTACGACTCGAGCACGGCGAGCGCGGCCGCGTCGATGCGAGGCGGCTTTTCGGGCGCGATCTCGGCCAGGAGCTGGCCCGCCAGAGACCCGATTTCGCCGCGTCGCTGCCTCAGAGGGGGCAACGTGATCGTCGCACCGTTGAGGCGATAGAGCAGATCCTGCCGGAAGCGCTTGTCACGCGTGAGGGCCTCGAGATCCTGGTGGGTCGCGGCGACGACGCGCAGATCGACGCGGCGCTCGGCGGTAGCCCCGACGCGGCGTACGGATTGATCCTCCAGGACGCGCAGCAGCTTGGCCTGAAGGGCCAGCGACAGCTCACCGATCTCGTCGAGGAACAGCGTGCCTTCGTGGGCCGACTCGATGAGGCCCACCTTTGCCGTCTGCGCGCCGGAGAACGCGCCGCGCTCGTGCCCGAAGAGCTCGCTCTCGATCAGGTTCTCGGGGAGCGCCGCGGTGTTGACCGCTACCAGCGGACCGGAGCGGCCGCTCAGGCGGTGAATCTCACGCGCCGTCACCTCTTTGCCCGTGCCCGTTTCGCCGGTCACGAGCACGCTGATCGATCGGGGCGCGATCCGCCTCAGCTCGGCGTGCACCCTCGCGAGCGACGGGTAACCGAACGCCACCGGAACATCGACGGTCGCCGGTGCGGAGCCGCGCGAGCGGATCTCCTCGAGCAAAGCGGGGAGCGCGCCGGGGGCGACCAGCCGCACCGCCTCGCGAACTGGACCCACGCCGGCCTGGTCGAGCGCGCGCGCGAGCCACCCGATCGTCGGCGCATCCGGCGCCCGCACGAGCAGGGTGGTCGCGTCGGCGATCCCGACCGAGCACCCCGAGGGCAGCTGCGCCAAACGTTCGAGCCCGGCGGAGGCCTCGTAGAAGGGCTTGCCGAGACCGAGCGCGCCGAGCGCGTCGCCCCGCCCTGGTTCGCTCGCGAGCGCCGCTTCGAACATCGGCAAGAGCTGCAGCGGGCGCGTCGTGCTCGGGAGGGTCGAGACGCGGAGGAGGGCGAAGCGCACGTCGCCCGCCACGATCTCGTCGCCGGGGGCGATCTCGACAGGAGCGTCCGACAAGCGCCGCCCCTCCACGAGGGTGCCGTTGCGTGAGCCCAGATCGCGGATGCGCGCCTCGTCGTCGAGCTCGACCGCGAAATGAAGGCGCGAGAGCGAGGGGCTCTCGATGCAGAGGGCGGCTTGCTCGTCACGTCCGACCGAGACCGTGCCGCGGGCCGGGAGCCCGACGACGAACGCGGCGTAACCCTCGCGCGCGATCGAGAGGCAGAGGCCGCCGGGCGCTGCGCCGAGAGCGTACGCTCGATCGACGGTCTCCTCTTGATGACGACGGGCCATGCCGCCGGGATGATAGTGCGATCGGGGGGCGACCGCGCGATCAGGGGGGGCAGACGGCGCCAGAAGACAACACAAGGGCGAAGGTCTCGGGCTGCGCGAGCGTGAAGGTGCAGGATGTCCCCTCGACGCAGAGCGGGTTCCCCCAGGTCACGCTGATCGGGTCACCCTTGTTCTCGCCGTCGGCGCACTCGGCCTCGAGCAACGTGGGACCAGCAAACACACAGTGCGTGGTCATCGCCCCGGCCGTGAAGTCGAGATCCTGTGGCCCCTCGAGCTTGACCTCGACCCCCACGGGAGGCGTGACCGTCACGTCGAAGCACGGAGTACCGCTGCCGGTCGACGAGGTGGTGGTGGACGTCGACGTGCTGGTCGATGTCGAGGGCGCGGCCCCGCCATCGCCACCGCCCGCGCCGCCGCCCCCCGGACAGGACTCGGCCTCGCAAGGAAACAGATCGTCGGTGTCGAGCACCTGCGCGCAGCCGATGCCGGCTGCCGCAAACGTGAAGGAGAGAACGAATCGGCGCATCACCATGTCCGCTCGAGAGCAAACCCCGTACCGGTGAACCAAGCCGTCGTGCGGACCCCGTCGTCACCCGTGGTCGCGTCGATGATCCAGCCCACCCCGCCGGCAGCCGCGAACACGCCGCCCGCGACGAACGTGATGGTCGACGTCAGCGTCAGCGCCTCGTGCGTCGCCAGGGTGTCGTGCAGAGCGGGCGGGCAGCCCTTGTTTCGGCAGCCGTCCTTGAGCTCGCCGGCTTGCGAGAGCGCGACCGCCCCCGTGATGACGCCGGTCAAGAGCCCGGCGCCGCCGACGCCCAAGAGAACCGGAATCACGGGGTGAACCCCGTCGTCTTCGGGGGCCGGCGCCCGCGCCGTCGGTCGGGGCTCGACGCGCGTCGTGGGAGCCGGAAGCGGCGTGACGGGCGCGGGCGCGGGCTCGGCGACGGGCGGCACCGGCAGGTCGAGCTCGACCGTGCGCGCTTCACCCTCGACCACCGAGAACGAGACCTCGACACGCTGGTCGCCGCGTTGCGCGGCGACCA
>CALKVR010000850.1 GCA_938004815.1 uncultured Polyangiaceae bacterium
ACTATCCTCTTCGTCGGCAGCGTCAGATGTGTATAAGAGACAGGTATAGGGTTGCGATCACCTGGCCCGCACGCACCCGTTCTCCCGTGACGTTCACGTGGAGGCGATCGATTCGGCCGCCCGTCCAAGCCGTAACGGTTTTGAGGGTGGTTTCGTTCGGTTCGAACCGACCGAGCAGTCGCAGGTCGGCCGTAGCATCGGCCTGGCGTCGAACGGGCGCTGTGCGTAGCTTCGCCAGGGCTTTGGCGCGCTCGGAGAGCACGACCTGGTTGGGGCCACTCGCGGCTCCATCGTCACCCGACGTGACCGGGATCAGATCCATGCCACAGATCGGGCACTGCCCCGGTTCGGGCTGCCGGATCTGCGGGTGCATGGAGCACGTCCATATCGTTTCGGAGCTGCGGTCCGATGCCTGCGCGTGCTCAGCGTGATCACCATCGGGTGCACCACAGGACCTCAGTCCCACAAGCGACGCACCGATGACCAAGCCGACAACCAAGATCAGTACCTTGGATGCATGTGCACGGACCCGATTTCCGAGCCCTGCCAGCCAGCCCTTCATGTCCATTTTGCTCATCGTTCTTCTTCTCCGGGCAGACTGTCCGGCCTCACCGCTGGCGTGAGCTCGCGCCCGACGAGCTCTTCGAGCCTTGCCCAGGTTCGCGCATGGTCGGCACGAGCTCGCTCGAGCTCGATCCGCAGCTCCAAGAGGTCGCGTTGGGACAAGAGGGCCTGAGCGACCGTTCCGCGGCCAACCGTGTAGGAGCCGAGGACAGACTCGTAGGCGGTCTCCGCTTGCGGCACGAGGGTCACCCGATAGAGGTCGACCCGGCGCGTGGCATCCCTGAGGTTCGCAAGCGTCGACGCGAGTTCGGCCTCAGCTCGGTCGACCAGAGACCGTTGGTCGGCACGGTGCGCCCGTGACTCGGCCTCCGCGGCTTCGATGCTGTCGGAGTAGCTGCCCTGCCAAAGAGGAATGCGAATGCCGGCGCCCACGATCACTGCATCCCGTCCACTTCCTTCCACGCCGGGCATGGCTGCGTCTCCTGTGATGATCCAGTCGGCTCCGACCGTGAAGCTAGGAAACCGCTCCGCGCCCTCCGCTCGTGCAGTGGCTTCGGAGGCCTCGGCGAGAAGCCCGAGGCTGTCGATCATCGGATGAGCCCGAGCCGACGCCGAAAGCGCCTCGGGGGAGTCGGCAGGCATACCTGCTGCAGCTGGCTCGTCTGGCGTTGGAACGGGGTAGTCCGCAGCGACGCCGATGGCGGCTCGAAGAAAGGCCTCGGCGCCGCGCTCGGCCTCGTCCATCCCTCGGATGTTGTCCGCGATGCGCGCTGCAGCGAGATCGATTTGTTGAAGGTCGGCGAGCGTGGCTACCCCGGCGGACATTCGAGCTCGAACGGATTCGGAGAGGCCTCGAATCACGTCGAGGTGCTCGCGATGGATCGACCGCGTCGTCCGTATTTGCCAGAGGTGCCAATAGGCAGCCTCGACTCGCTGAGCGACCGAGAGGGCCTGCGCCTCAAAACGACGCTGCATGGCGCGCGCTTGCGCCGACGCGGCGTCGGCGCCCGCCGAAAGGCGCGTGGGCCAAGGAAAGGCCTGTTGCAGGCTGAGCCGCGCTTGTTGGGGGCCCACACGGGTCTCGACAGACTGCACGAAGTATCCAAAGCCGATCGTCGGCTCTGGAAGACGACGGGCTCTGGAGATTCGATGAACGCTTGCCTGCCACCGTTCGAAACCGGCGCGGACGTCTGGGTTGTTCTCCAGCGCCAAACGCAGATAGCCAGGCAGGCCCGTTTCGACCGAGGACGCAGATTCTCGATCTGCCGAGCGTGCCGCTGCCGGCTCCGGGGAAAAGGCGTACTCGCGCTCTGCGCGCACGAGATCGCGACGCACCGCCGACTCGTAGGTGCCGGCGCACCCAACCAGCCCTCCGGCTAGAGCAACAGCGGACACGGCGCTCATGTGTGGGACCGCTCGTCGCATACGAACTACCTCGCCGACGCGACGACACTGCCTCGATACATGCCCATGCCACAGGTGAAGGCGATGGTCTCGTTCTCGCGCGGCGTCAGCTCGACCTCGACGTCCTGGTTGAGCGGAAGATCGCGGCGGATGTCGCGGTCGGGAAAGACGACCTGCTGGCCGCAGCCTTGGTCGGTGGTCCGCTTGAAGACCAGCGTCAGCGGCTGTCCGGCGTGGGCGCTGATGCTACCGGGCTCGTAGCCCGAACCCGTGACTGTGACGGTCACACGGTGCCGCTCCGCGGCGCTCGGAGCCGGTGCGGGCGAGTTGGTGCTGGGGGCTTGGTGCGTGGCACTCGGTGCTTCCGCCTTGCTGGATTCGCACCCAGCAGCGGAAAGAGCGGCGACAACAAGAATGGCGAGGTGCTGCATGGGCTTCTCCTTTTCGCAACCGAGAAAGCACCATCCGTGCCAGAGTCGGCGGGCTACTGTAAGTTCATGTTATCGCGTTGGTTTATCAGCACCCGATGCGCAGCCCTTCAAGCTGCCCGATAACCGCGAGGGTCCATGAGTGACCGTCACGGTTACTTCTGTGATGCCGCGTGGCGAAAGGCGGCCGCGTCAACACCATGCTTTCGCAGCAGGCGGTAGAAGCTCTCACGTTCAACTCCGGCCTGGGCTGCCGCCTCGGCGACCTGCCCATCGAACCGACGCATCAGCGCCTCGAGATACTTCTTCCCGACATCGGCTCGACCGCGTTTCAGCGCCTGGGCCCACGTGCAGTGAACCAAGGACGGGTCATCGCCCGTCGCGCCATCGGTGCGTAGGACCTCGGGCGGCAGATCCACGGCGTCGATCTCGCTCTGTCGAGCAACCACGCACGCCCGCTCCACCGCCGACCGAAGCTGACGTACGTTCCCAGGCCAATCAAAGGTGACAAGCGCTTCTAGGGCAACCTTCGTGAAGCCTTTTATCTCTTGCCCCCGGTTTCGTTCGGCATGCTGTCGCAGGAAGTGGTGCGCTAGTAGCTCGACGTCGTCCTTCCGATCTCGGAGTGGAGGAATTTGCACCAGCGCGACGTTCAGGCGGTACCAGAGGTCTTCTCGGAAGGTTCCTGCCGCGACCATCGCCTCGAGATCGCGGTGCGTGGCAGCGATCAGCCGCACGTCCACCGCTCTTTCTTTGGCCTCCCCGACCCGGCGTACCGCTCTCTCCTCGAGTGCCCGGGTCAACTTGGCTTGCAGTGACGGGCGCATGTCTCCGATCTCGTCGAGAAACAGACTTCCTCCGTCAGCCTCTTCAAAGAGGCCCTTCCGGTCTGAAGTCGCACCGGTAAACGCTCCCTTGGCACTGCCGAAGAGTTCGCTTTCCAGAAGCTCAGCCGGTACCGCAGCACAATTTAACGCGACGAAACGCTTACCCGCGCGGGGCGAGAGCTCGTGAACAGCGCGGGCCAGGCGCTCCTTGCCCGTGCCGGTCTCGCCAAGCAATAGGGCCGTGGCATCACTGTCCGCAATACGTTTGACGAAATCGGCCAGGTCGTGCATTTCGCGGGACTTGGCGACGACGCCGGGCAGGACCTCCCGCACAGAGTCGGATGCTGGATCGGAAAGCTGGGCGCGCGAAAGGGCGCGGAGCAAGACGCTTCTCGCAGCGTCCGGCTCGAAGGGCTTGGTCAAGTAGTCGTATGCCCCCAGCTTGAGGGCTTCGACGGCCGTACCTACCGTCGCGTAGGCGGTCATCAAGATGAACTCGGCCTGCGGACGGAGGCGGCGGCACGCACGCAGCACATCGAGCCCGTCCATGTCCGGCATCTTCAGGTCGCAGAGAACGACGTCGACGTGTTGGCTTGCCAAGACCCGAAGTGCCTCTGCGCCGTTTTCAGCGGTGCAGACGCGCGCATCCTTCTTCATGACCTTTGCCATCAGGCGCGTCATGTTCTTCTTGTCGTCCACGACAAGAAGCGTCGGCTGAGTCTCTTTCATGCGTCGTTGTCCCTCCGCTTGGTCGGCTGAGGAGCGACCGAGCTTGCTCTCATGCCCTGCTTCAGCGGCAGCTCGATTCGAAAAACGGCTCCACCGGCTGGCGCATTTGCTACCGCGATCGTTCCATCATGCGCGCGAACGATGCTCTGACACACGGCCAACCCGAGCCCGCTTCCCCCTTTCCGCTTGGTGAAGAACGGTTCGAAAATACGTTGCGCGTCCGCGGGGTCGATTCCGGGCCCCGCATCCACGACCTCGATCTGGTACGCATCGCCTCGCACCTTGCCGACAACCCGAATTGACTCGCCCTCGCGAGACACCTGCCCGGCATTGTTGAGCAAGTTGATGAGCACCTGCCTGAGGCGGGCCGCGTCTGCTTCTACCGCCGCCTCGTCGCAGGCGACCTCCACCGCGCTCGCGCCTTCGCCGACCCCGTACCGCTTCGCCGTTTCGGAGAGAAACGGCGCCATGTCGACCCGATCCCAGCTCAGCTGCTCTGATCGCGCATAGGAGAGCAGGTCGTCTGCGATGCGCTGGCAGTGACCGGCTTCCTCGTCAAGGATTGCGAGCTCCTCGCGAAGATCCTCCGGATCCTCTTCCGGGCTCATGGTCTTGAGGTAGCCGCGGATGATCCCGATGGGGTTGTTCAGCTCATGGGCGATGCCCGCAGCGAGCTGACCGATGGCCGCCATACGCTCATTGTGAAGAAGGCGTGCTTCGCGCCGGGCAAGCTCGTCGGCCATGCGAGAGAAGGCCTCGCCTACGGCCGCAAGCTCGCCCTTGCCGAAATCCTCGACGCGGAAGGCAAAGTCACCTCGGCCATACCGCAAGGCGGCGTCCGTAAGGCGGTGCAAAGGTCGAAGCACCACCGCGCGCAGGCGCAACGTGAAGGCCACGGAAAGCGCAACGATGAGCAGCGCGCACAAGCCTCCTCCAAGCAAGCCGAGGTGCGTCGAACGGGTTGCATGGTCGTGCGCGTGGGCCATCTGCCGTGTCGTGGCTGCAGCCAGAATGTCGGCCTGTCGCGCGGCGTCCTCGCCGAGACGTTCGAGCTCTCGATGAGCCTCACGAGCCGCCTCGACGTCACCACGTTTCGCTGCAGGGAGCGCGGAGCCGACGAGCAGCTCGTGCATCCTCTGGGTCGTTTCCCCAAGGACTTCGAGTCGATTGCGCTCCTCCGGGGGGACGCGCGCGGCAAGCGACTGAATCCTGGCTCGAACCTGATCACGCCATTCGTTGTAGTGGCCAAGGTGAGACTCGTCGCCCTCGATCACCGAATGGGCGATGTGAATCGACATCTCCCGAACCGCGGTGGACAGCTCCGTTCCCTGGCGAATGGAGGTCTCGTCGTGGCGCATCGACTCCACGAGGCCTGCGACCTCTTGGATCACGAGGACCAGCATGGCGCACATGACGATCGCGACGACGCTTACGGACCCGAACCCGAAAGCGAGCTGCCGCCCAATGAACCGTGGGCTTTTGGAATCGAGGCTCTTGGGCTCGTCGATGTGGGTCATGGGGTTCTCGCGTACACCGCGACTCGCGGCGAGTCGGTAACCGATGGTGCCATTCTGTAACCCATCGGGTCACTTCACGCAAGGTTCGCCGGGCCGTCATGTCGCAAAGCACTTCGAAACCACCGAGCAAAACAGCAGGTGGCCGAGGTGGCACGAAGCATGCTCAACGGAGCAGCGGAGGATGCCCATGCACGAGCACGCCCACAAGATCGGCAGCGACGGGACGAAACATCGAGACCCGGTCTGCGGCATGACCGTCGACGAAACTGCAAGCCATCGGCGTGAGTACGACGGGAAGACGGTGCTCTTCTGCAGCGCGCATTGCGCGAGCAAGTTCGACCGGGCGCCAGACCAGTACATCGCAGCCGAACCCCCGCAGACTCAGCCGGCGACCGCAGGGACGTACACCTGCCCGATGCACCCCGAAGTGCGCGCAGAGTCGCCCGGCGACTGTCCCAAGTGCGGAATGGCCCTCGAACCCGAGATGCCGCCACCGGCTCAGGTGACCGAGTGGACCTGCCCCATGCATCCCGAAATCGTCCGGCAGACTCCGGGAGACTGCCCGATCTGCGGGATGGCCCTGGAACCCAAAGGGGTACCGGCCGAGCAAGAGGAAAATCCAGAGCTGAAGGACATGACCCGGCGCTTCTGGTTTGCGGCGGCTTTGTCCGTTCCCCTTGTGGCGGTGGTGATGCTGGACATGATTCCGGGGCGCCCGATCTCCGCGCTGCTCCCTGGGCGCTTGCGAGCGTTCGTGGAACTCGCGCTCGCCGCTCCGGTTTGCCTCTGGTCTGCGTGGCCGTTCTACCTTCGTGCGATCCGCTCCATTCAGAACCGCAGCCTGAACATGTTCACGCTCATTGGACTCGGCGTCAGCGTTGCCTTCTCATACAGTGTCATTGCGACCCTCTTTCCAGGCTCATTCCCGCAGTCCTTTCGGGGGCACGGAGGTGAAGTCGCCGTCTACTTCGAGGCCGCCGCCGTGATCGTCGCTCTGATCTTGCTGGGGCAAGTGTTGGAACTTCGTGCGCGCAGTCAGACGAGCGCAGCGATCAAGAAGCTCCTCGGCATGGCAGCCAAGAGCGCCCGCCGCATCGGCGAAGACGGCACGGAAGAGGACGTCCCTCTTGCGCAGGTCGAGCCGGGCGATCTGCTCCGAGTGCGCCCAGGCGAGAAGATCCCCGTCGACGGTGTGGTTGTAGAGGGCAGCTCCCACGTAGACGAGTCGATGGTGACGGGAGAGCCGATTCCCGTGGAGAAGGCAGTCAATGACGCTGTCATCGGCGCCACGATCAATGGCACAGGAAGCCTCGTCATGCGCGCCGAGAAGGTCGGCGCGGAGACCCTGCTTTCGCGCATCGTAGCTATGGTTGCCGAGGCCCAGCGAAGCCGCGCGCCGATTCAGAAGCTCGCCGACGTCGTATCCGGCTACTTCGTTCCGGCCGTGGTGTTGATCGCGCTGACGACCTTCGCGGTCTGGTCTGTCTGGGGGCCGGAGCCCGCAATGGCCTACGCACTGATCAACGCGGTTGCTGTGCTCATCATCGCCTGCCCCTGCGCGCTCGGGCTGGCAACGCCCATGTCCATCATGGTGGCCACGGGAAAGGGAGCATCGCTCGGGCTTCTCTTCCGCAACGCCGAAGCGATCGAAATCCTGCGCAAGGTCGACACACTGGTCGTAGATAAGACGGGGACACTGACCGAAGGCCGTCCACGCCTCGTCAGCGTGACCGCGCTTGCGGGAATGGATGAGTCTCAGCTTCTCCGACTCGCGGCGACGCTCGAGCGCGGCAGCGAGCACCCACTTGCCGAGGCGATCGTCTCCGGTGCCCAGGAGCGCGGCGTCGCGGTGACCAAAGCCGAAGACTTCCAGTCGGTGACCGGCAAGGGCGTCATCGGACGGGTCGAAGGTCGGGAGGTCGCGCTCGGCAATCTCGCCCTCATGAATGACATCAACGCGGACACGTCCGGCGTGAGCGAGCGTGCCACCGAACTCCGCGGAGAGGGGCAGACCGTGATGTTCGTGGCGGTAGACGGCGCCGTTGCCGGTCTGGTCGGGGTCGCAGACCCCATCAAAGACACCACACCCGACGCGATCGCCGCGCTGCACGCGGAAGGGATTCGCATCGTCATGCTGACGGGAGACAACGCCACAACCGCGAGGGCGGTCGCGAAGAAGCTCTCTATCGACGAGGTGGTCGCGGATGTTCTTCCCGATCAGAAGGCAGCGGCCGTCAAGCGCTTGCAGCAAGAAGGCCATGTCGTCGCCATGGCCGGCGATGGAATCAATGACGCACCTGCGCTCGCGCAGGCGCAGGTCGGCATCGCCATGGGCACAGGCACGGACGTGGCGATGGAAAGTGCGGGCGTGACCCTCGTCAAAGGCGATCTCCGCGGCATCGTGAGGTCGCGAAGGCTCTCCCGCATGACGATGGCGAACATCAAACAGAACCTCTTCTTTGCCTTCGTCTACAACGCGCTGGGCGTGCCAGTCGCGGCGGGTGTTCTGTACCCGTTCTTCGGCCTGTTGCTCAGCCCGATGCTCGCGGCGGCGGCGATGAGTTTCAGCTCGGTGTCCGTGATCGGCAACGCGCTTCGGCTGAGGCGGGCGGACGTGTGAGCGGAATGCGGAACCGAGAGCGTTCACCCCCGCCACGGCATCATACGCGCCCGATTCACGGCGGCCTGCTTCTCGTGGTCGAGATCGGGGGATGTCCCGGGGGCTGCTGAAATTTGAGTGGCGGTTTGCTCCGCCCCGAAGAGGATCGGGGTGCACTGAAAGGAGAAACCGCCATGGGAAAGACTGCCAGGAAGACGAAGGCTCGGGAAGAGGTCACGGTTGCAGAGACCGAGGCGTCGATGGTCAGGAACGTGCTCGCGCAGTTGGTGTTTGGTGCGCGGTGACCTGCGCGAGCTGGTGCACACGCTCGGGATGCAGGCGATCGCGTCGATGCTGGAGCAAGAGCGCACCGAGCTGTGTGGGGAGCGCTACAAGCACTCGAAGGAGCGACAGGCGACGCGTGGAGGCTCGACGGCAGGACGCCTGACGCTGGGCGGTCGCACGGTTCAGATGCGTCGTCCGCGTGTCGTCGGCCACGACGGTGAGGTCGCGCTCGAGACGTGGGAGCAGCTCGCGGCCACCGACCCGATGAGTGATCGCGCGTACGAGCAGATGGTCGTCGGCGTCGCGACGCGAAAGTACGCGCGCTCGCTCGAGCCGCTGCCAGCGGAGCTCGCGGAGGGAGAGCGCTCGACGAGCAAGAGTACGGTGAGTCGGAAGTTCGTGGCGGCCTCGCAGGCGCGGCTGAACGAGTGGCTCGGCCGCGATCTCGCTGCACTCGATCTCGTGGGCGTGTTCATCGACGGGCTGCACTTCCTGTTCCCGAGCGCACTGGCTGATGGGGTTTCGCGCAGCCTGATCGATGCGGTTGGTCCGAGGCGCGCGACCACGACGACGATGGCCATCGCGACGTGACGCGAGTGGTCACGAGGCGATGGCCATCGAAGAGGGTGCGCGAGATCAGTCGAGCTCGTCGGCGTCGAAGGAGGCCGAGAGTGTCTTGCGGTCGACGCGCTTGAGCTTGCGGCGGGCGGCGCGTCGGAGGGCCTCGGTGGCGATGCGGTCGATGTCTCGAAGGCGACCGGCGGAGGCTTCGTGGAGGATCGCGAGGGCGTCCCCGTCGAAGAGGTCTTGCGCGGCGCCGGCGATGGCGACGCGGTGGGCGACGTACTCGGCGGTGTCCTCGGGGCCGGCGTCACCGAGGTGAAGGCGGCTGTGGATCCGCGAGTAGAGCGAGCGATTGGTGCGCAGCCGCAGTCGCTCGTCGAGCTCGGGAAGACCGACGAGGACGAGCGAGAGAAGCGGCGCGGAGTCCCAAGCGTAGTTGCTCAGGATGTGGAGGTGCTCGAGCACCTGCTGGTTGAGGAGGTGGGCCTCGTCGAGCAGGAAGACGGGATGGACGCGCGTGGTCTCGAGCTCGCGGACGTGCTCGGCGATCGCGTGGAAGACCGCCGCCGCAGTGGCGCTCGGCGCGAGGCCGAGGGCGCCGCAGAGCTGGCGGTAGAAGTCGCGGCGGCCGAGCGTGGCGTTGTGGCAGTAGGTGAGGCGAAAGCCGGCTTCGGGCAGGCGATGCCGCAGCGCGCGCAGCACGCACGTCTTGCCGATGCCGGGCTCGCCGGTGAGCAAGACGTGGCCGCGCTCGTGGCACGCCTCGACGAGTCGTTCGACGACGCGCTTGCGCGAGCTCGGGACCCAGAGGTCCGCGTCCGCGACGTCTTTGCCGAAAGGCGCGCGCATCAAACCGAAATGTTCGATCCACTTGGCCGACGTCATCGCGCACCTCCGACGAGCGCTTCGAGACGCGCGCCGTTCGGGTCGAATGGCACCGGCGCGAAGGGCACCGCGTCGATGCCGCGTGCCGCGCGCTTGGACGTCTTGCGTGAGCGCTTGGCGTTCGCACGCGGATCGACCGGCCGCAGCGCGAGGCGCTGGTCCTCGTGCTCGATCCAGGGTGGCGTGCTCGGGTCGAGGAGCACGCGCGCGAGGGTCACGATGCGACCGGCGAGGTAGCTCGCGTCGACCTCGAAGTCGGTGCCCGCGACGGAGAGCGTGCAGTCCTTCCGCACGCGCCGCGTCGCGCGGACGGTGAGCGCTTCGCGGAGCATCGATTCGGAGACCGGCTCCTCGTAGACCTCTGCCGGGCATCGCCCCATCAGCGACGAGTGCGGGGTGACGTGGTAGTGCCGATCGAGCCAAGCAAGCAGACGCACCTGCACGTCGTGCAGGGAGCTCGCGACGCCGAGGTGGTCGAGGCATTGCTCGCGGAGCGTGCGCCAGAAGCGCTCCATCTTGCCGCGCGCCTGGGGGTCGTGCGGCTCGGCGTGCACGAGCCCGACGCCGAGGCGACCACACGCGACGCGCAGCGTGTCTCCGACGTAGGTCGGGCCGTTGTCGAGATAGAACGTCTCGGGTGTGCCGTGGAGCCGAAAGGCTTTGACGCTCAAACGAAGCATCTCCGCCTCGCGCTCCGTGGAGCACGCCTCGAGCGCGACGACGTAGCGGCTGTGATCGTCGAGGATCGCGTGGATGCGAAGCGGCACGCTCACGCCGTTCACGCGCAGCGCGGGGCCGTGGCAGACGTCGGCGTGCCAAATCTGGTTGGGCGCGGCGGTCTCCCACCGAAGTCGCATTCGCGCGCCACCGACACGACGCACGGTGCGCTCGAGACCGTGCTGGCGGTAGAGACGACGCAGCGTCGACATGCTCACGCGGCCGGGCTCGAGGCGCCCGTCGGCGATCAGGGTGCGGTGGATGAGCGCGACGCTGACGGTCGGGTGCTCGTGACGGATCGCGAGGAGCAGCAGGCGCTCCTCGTCGGTGAGTCCGCGTGCGTGGCCAGCGTCGCTGCGGCGCTTCGGACGAAGCGCGTCGAGGCCGCCGCGACGGTACGCGTAGTACCAGCGCTGCAACGTCGGGACGGAGTACGTGCGCGCGCGAGGACTGTCGGGTGGACGCACGTACTCGTCGGAGAGCGCGCGCAACTCGGCCGCCACGTCGCCGTGATCGAGCACGCCGCGACACAGCAG
>CALKVR010000851.1 GCA_938004815.1 uncultured Polyangiaceae bacterium
GGATGGGGCCGTTGTCATCGATGGCCGCATGCGCGGCCGGCTTCCGCTCTTGGTCCCGTTGCGGGTCCTGCCTGGGCTTCGCCACGTGCGCGTGATGAAGGACGGCTTCGAGACGTTCGAGGCCGCGGTGCAGGTCGGTGCGGCCGAGGTGCAGGGGATCGACGCGCGCTTGCGGCCGTTGGAGGCGGCGGGCGTGCTCGCCATCGACTGTCCCGACTTGCCGGAGGCCGACGTCGTGATCGATGGCGCCTTGCTGGGCCAATGCCCGTGGGAGGGCGTTCTGCCGCCGGGGCCCCACCTGTTCTGGATTCGAAAGGGCGCGCGCGGCACCGCGCCCCGTCTCGCGAACGTCGTCGCGCGGCAGTCGTCGCGCGTGGTGGCGAGCTCGGTGGCGCTCGGTCCCGAGGTCCAGATCACCGTCACGCCCGCAACCGCCAGGTTGACGCTCGACGGTGTGCCGCTCGGCGCCGGTGCTTTTCGCGCAGCGCTCGCTCCGGGCCGACACGAGCTGCGCGCCGAGGAGGTCGGATATCTCAGCGCGACCACGCAAGTGGACGGCGCGCAGGGTGGCGCGGTCCGACTCGAGCTGCGCATCGACGCCGAGCATCCTCGCTGGCCCAAGCCCAAACCCCCGCCCGTTGGCGACTTCTTCATCGAGTCGTCGTCGGGCGTGCCGCTCATGGTGGTGACAGGGGGAGCGCCCAGCGCCGCCTGTGAAGACGAGTGCTCCGTGGATGCGCCGATCGGCGCCAGGGCGCTGCTTCGTGGGGGCTGGACGAGCCGGCTCGGCGTGGGGGTCGCGGTCGAGGTGGGCTCTCAGTTCACGCAGACGGGGTTCTCCGACCGCCCCGAAACGCTGAATCCGATCGGCCTCGCTCCTCTCCGCAACGACGGGGTTGTTCAGGAGAGCATCCGTCACGCCGCGTTCCTGGTCGGGGTATCCGGCCACTACCGCAAAGCGGGGCGGTGGCCCTGGGTCGTCCGACTGGGCGCTGGTTTCAGCATCGGCGGCGAGATCGCCACGCGTCGCGGGACGTTCGAGAGCTCGGCGGGAGCGGCCTACGACGCCGCGCAGTCGAGCACGGACGGCGCGACCTACGTCTACCTCCAGCCCGAAGTAGGCGTCGGCTACGATCTGGACGGCGGGCTCGACGTGGGCATTTCGCTGGCGGGAGCGTTCCACTTCGCCGTCTCGAAGCCGGTGTGGAGCAACGCGGACATCGTCCCGACCTCCGACGACCCGCTCGAGCGCGGGGATGGCGGCGCCGTGTTTGCGAGAGACGACGTCCTCGGGCCGGTGCTCTTCGCGTTGGTCCCGTCGTTCAACTTCCGGTGGCAAGCGCCGTGAGAGCGCCGACCGTCCTCGCGCCCGTCGTGGCCGTGCTGGGTGCAGCAGCCGCCACGCTCGAGCCGCGCGCCCCGCCCGTGGCGCCGCATGCGGAGCCGCCCTCGGCCATCGTCGTCGAGTTGCCGGTCCACGCGGCGGCGGCCATGGAGATCACCGAACCCACGAGCGGCGTCACCGTTCGCGTCTCCCTCGAGCGCGCGACCGCGATTCCGGGCGAGCGCGACGGAGCGTCGGTACGGTTCCCGGGGGCCCTCGACGGCTTCGACACGTCGATCGAGCTCTCGGCCAGCAAGGTCGAGGACTTCGTTCACTTCGATGCCGAGCCTCGATCGGCGGACGCGTCGTGGCGGGTCGAGCTCGTTCACGCCGCAGGTCTTCGGCTCGTCGACGACGTTCTGGAGGTGCTCGATCACGCCGGCGCGCCGCGCTTGCGAATGAACCGGCCCTGGCTTCGAGACGCGCGCGGGGCGGTGGTCCGCGCGCGGACCGCGATCGCAGGATGCGACTTCGACGCCAGCCCGCGTGGCCCATGGCGCCGACCTCCGATCGCGCCTGGGGCGGCCGCCTGCACCATCCGGGTCTCCTGGAGCCCCGCTGCGGTCGTCTACCCGGCCACCCTCGATCCCGCGTGGACACCGGGGAGCGACATGGTGGACGCGAGGTCCCGCGGCATCGCGACCAGCACCGGTGATGGCCGCGTCGTCGTCGCCGGTGGGTATGACGGCGTCATGTCGCTCTCGAGCGCAGAGCTCTTCGATCCCTCCACCGGCACGTGGAGCGTCACTGCCCCGATGGGGCTCGCGCGCGACGCGGCCCCGTCGGTCATGCTGGAAGATGGTCGGGTGCTCGTAGCCGGCGGTGAGAACAGCCTCCTCGTCGCCATCGCCACGTCCGAGACCTACGAGCCCGCGTTGGGCACGTGGGCGAGCGCGGACCTCGGTATCGCACGCGCGAACGCGACGCTCACCAGGGTCGCCGACGGGAGCGTGATCGCCGCGGGTGGCAACGCCCTCGGCTACATCGGCTCGGTCGAGCGGTTCGACCCCGGGGCGGACGCCTCGTCGCCGGCGGGCGCGCTCGTCGTCCCACGAGCCTCCCACGGCGCCGTCCCGCTGCCCGATGGTCGCGTCCTGATTGCGGGCGGCGAGGGTGACACGGGTATCCTCGCCGCCGTCGAGGCCTACTCGCCCGCGACCGGCGTGAGCGAAGAGCTCGCGCCGCTCCTGGCGGCCCGGTCCTTCCACGCGCTGGTGGTGGACGAGGGCGGAGCGCCGCTCGCGGTGGGCGGCTCGACCGACGTCGATCCGTTCGTCCTCGACGCGGTCGAGGCCTACGATCCGCTCGGGGATGTCTGGACGCCGCGCGCGCCGCTCCCCGAGCCGCGTGAGTCGGCGTTCGGAATTCGGTTCGCGACCGGGCGCATCCTGCTCGTCGGGGGCGACGGCGTGAACGACGTCCTCTACGAGGCGGTCGCATACGGTCCCGGCGACGCATGGTCGCCTGCCGGGTCGACGACGCCGCGGATCGCGCCCGTCGTGTTCGGCCTCGCGGATGGCCGCGCCGTCGTCGCGGGCGGCGTCATCGATCGCGCTCCCTCGGCCAGCGTGGAGCTGTTCGTCCCGTTGGCTCCGGGCGCCCCGTGCGTGGGAACGGGCGAGTGCGCGGGCGGGCTGACGTGTGTCGACGGCGTCTGCTGTGAATCGGCGTGCGAAGGGGTGTGCCGAGCCTGTTCGGTAGCGGGGGTCTGCGAGCCGGTGGCGCTCGCGGACGACCCCGACACCTGCACCGGCGAGAGCACCTGCGGCGCGACGGCCACGTGCGGCCTCGTCGATGGCAGCGCCTGCGCCGACCCGGGCGCCTGCGCGAGCGGGCTATGTGTCGACGGCGTTTGCTGCGACGCCGTTTGTGACGGCTCGTGCGAGTCCTGCACCGCCCAGCTCGGGCGCTGTCTGGCGCTCGTCGGTGACGGCGACGGTCGGTGTGAGCCCGGCTTCACGTGCACTGGCAGCGACCCTGACTGTGTGGCGATCGGCACGTGCGAGGAGGGCCACGTCATCGTTGCCCTGGATGGCACGCGCCAAGACTGCTCGCCCTACGCGTGCTCCTCCGACGTCGGATGCAACCAGCGGTGCGCGACGTTCGAGGACTGCGCCGTGCCGTTCCTGTGCGATGCGTCGGGCGCCTGCGTGCTCCCCGAGCGCTCCGCCGACGCGAGCTGCTCGGCCGCGGTGCCGTCCACGCCTCCGCCGTCGCACGGTCTGCTGGCCCTCGCGCTCTTCGCCCTCTTGCGCCGGCGGACGATGCGGTGACGCGCACGGGCGTCGTGCTCTCGCTGATGGCCGCCACGCTCGGCGCGGTCGCGGTGTCGTGTGACGACGGTGGGGTGGCCGACGCGCCGTCGCGACCGGAGACGGCCACGAGCTTGGTCGCGGGGACGCTGGCGATCGACATCCCGGAGGACCCGCGCGGTGTCATGCGCATCGCCGACGTGCGGTTCGGCGTCACGGTGGCCGTCGAGCTGCTCGGTCCGGTCGACCGCTCCGACGTGTGGATCGAGACCACGCCGTTCGGCGTCGAAGACTTCGTGAGGTTCCATCGGCGCCCGTCGATGGAGAGTTTGCGCTACCGAATCTCGCTCGATGGCGTTGCGGGGCTTCGCTTGGTCGAGCGCGTGCTGGAGATCCTCGACGCGACCGGCACCCCACGCATCCGGATGGCAGCTCCGTGGATCGCAGACGCGTCGGGCCGGCCGGTGCCGGTAGGCGTCGCGATTCGGGGGTGTGCGGTCGACGACGATCCACGCCCGCCCTGGGGCCGAGCGCCGCGCCTGCCGGGCGCGCGCGCGTGCGAGATCGAGCTCGAGTGGGGCGGCCGAGGCGTGACCTACCCCGCGATCCTCGATCCGGCGTGGACGACCGCCGGCGCGATGGTGGAGCCGCGCCACGACGTCGAGGCGTGCCCCCTCGCGAGTGGGCGGGCGCTGGTGGCAGGTGGCCGTGGCGCCGGGTTCGACGGCCTGTCGTCCGCCGAGGTGTTCGACCCCGTCACGCGTACTTGGGCCGTGACCGGAGCGATGGCCGAGGCACGGCGAGACGCTCCATGCGCTCGACTCGATGACGGTCGTGTGCTTGTCGTGAGCGGTAGCAACGCCGGCAACCCTGGCGCGTTCCCAACGTCCGAGGCCTATGACCCGGCGCTCGGGACATGGGAGCCCCCGGTGGCTTGCAGTCCGCGTTTCGCCGGCCACACGTTGACCAAGCTCCCCGATGGTCGGGTCGTCCTCGCGGGGGGAGACATCGGCGGCGGTGGGTCGACGGCCGTCGAGACGTTCGACCCCGCCACGAACAGCTGGGCCGCGAGCGGGGAGCTCGCCACGAGTCGTACCGGGCACGCCGCGGCGCTGCTAGCCAGCGGACGCATCCTCGTCGCTGGCGGTCAGGTCCCCCTGATGATCGCCTCGGCCACGACCGAGCTCTTCGATCCGGATTTGGGCTCCGCGGTCCCGGGCGCCCCGATGCTCAAGGCTCGTGTGGGCTTCACGCTCGTCGCCAGAGGCGACGACATCGTCGCTGTAGGAGGAACGACGCCGCAAGGCGGTACCTCCACGGTCGAGGCATACGACATCGCGACCGAGGTATGGTCCGAGATTGCCCCGTTGCCCTACCCGCTGACCGATCAGCTGGTGGTTGCTCTCGATGGCGGTCGGATCCTCGCCCCGCCCGGCGGGCCGTCCGGCGCGCTCCTGCTCGCCGGAGGAGCGTGGTTGGCCGCGGGCGAGGCCGAGCCGCGACACCGCGCTATCGGGTTCTCGATCCCGGGCGGGCTGGCCGTCGTCGCCGGTGGGTGGAGCACGGACGTCGGTGGCGTCACCGGGCTCACGCGCATCTTCGAGCCCCTCGCCGCGGGCGCGGTGTGCGACGGGCCAGGTGAGTGCGCCTCGACGTTCTGCAAAGACGGGCGTTGCTGCGGCGAGCCGTGCGACGGCCCATGCCGGCGCTGCACGACCGCCGGCACCTGCGCGCTCGTGATCGAAGGGCCGGACGACGGGTGCGGCGGCGAGCAGACGTGTGGGCCCGGCGGCGTATGCGCCGGCGTCCAGGGCTCGCCCTGCGGCGATCCAGTGGACTGCGCCAGCGGCTTTTGCGTCGATGGCGCGTGCTGCGACCAAGGCTGCGATGCGCCCTGTGAGACGTGCGGCGGCGCGGTGCCCGGCGTCTGCGCGCTCGCCGTCGGGGCCCCCGGCCCTGGCCGACAGCCGTGCCCGATCGCCTATGCCTGCAACGGCGTGAACACCGAGTGCGTGCCCATCAGCGAGTGCCGAGATGGCCATCTGATCGTCACCGCCGACGCGCCCGACCTGCCGCTCGATTGCGCACCCTACGCCTGTTCGGAGGCGGGTACCTGCAAGTCGACCTGCAACGACGTGTTCGACTGCGCCGCGCCCTACGTCTGCGACTCGTATGGAGAGTGCGTCACACCGACGCCCACCGCGTCAGGCCCGGGGTGCGCAACGCATCCGCGCGAGGACCGGTACGGCGGCGTGCTCGCGCTCGCGATCGCCCTCGCGTTGGCGATGCGACGGCGGTGTGCCCGCGGCGCTGCGCGTCAGAGGATCCCGGCCTCGGCGCGGTCGAGCACGCCGTCGAGGGCGTCGAGCAAGAGCTTGTTGCCGTCCTGCTCATAGCTGGCGAGGGCCGACTCGAAGCGCGGCAGCTTCTCGACGAAGGCGAACACGGTCTCGGGGTCGTCGAGGTTCGGGGCCATCGCGCCGTAGCCCGCGGCCTCGAGGTATCGCCCGTTCAAGATCTGCTCGAACTGGCCGCCGATGGGGACGCTGAGCATCGGCTT
>CALKVR010000852.1 GCA_938004815.1 uncultured Polyangiaceae bacterium
CCGTCCAGAAGCCGGAGGAAGAGGAGGAGACGATCGTCCCGGTGGCGCTCGTCGAGACCCCCGAAGAGAACCCCGCGATCGAAGAGCCGGAGCCGGTCGAAGACAACTCCGACCCGGGGCCGAGCGCTCCGGGCCCGGTGGCGCCGAGCATGCCCGAAGACGTCCCCGACGAGCAGAAGCTCGCGGCGGCGCAAGACACCTACGGCGACGGCGACAAGCCGATCAAGTTCGGCGACGGCGGCAGCGGCGGCAAGGGCAAGGGCACCGGCCCCGCGCCGAAGAAAGAAGAGAAGAAGGAGGAGCCGAAGCCGAAGGCGGCGAAGCCCAAGCTCTCTCCCGAAGACTACGACCCGCCGAAGTGCAAGGCGTCGCGCATCGACGCGGCTGCGGCCAAGGCAGCCGGCGTCGAGGGCACGGTCGTCGTGAAGTACACCGTGACCGAGAGCGGCGCCGTCACTGGGGTCGCGGTCGTGAGCGGCCCGCCGGAGCTCCACGCGCTCGCGCTCGCGGCCGCGCAGCGCACCACCTGTGAGCCGGCCCGGCTCAAGGCCGACGGCTCGGCCATCTCGATCAGCCGGAGGGTCCCCTTCCGCGTGCGGTTCTCCACCAAGTGAGGATGCGATGACGTTTGATTTGATGCACATCTGGTCGTCGATGAGCATCGCCAACAAGGCGATCACGCTCGCGCTCATTCTCATGGCCGTGCTCGCGGTGGCGGTGACGGTCGAGCGGCTGCTCGCCTTGAGAAAGAGCTCGCGCATCTCGCGCGCCTTCGCCGCCGCCGCGCAGGGCCCCATCGAGAGCTGGGATCTCAATGGTCTCCTCGCTCTCGGCGAGGTGCACAAGTCGTCGAACCTCGCGCGGCTCTTCTCCACCATTACGAAGAAGTACGTCGATGGTGTGAACCGGCCGCAGGGCGGGATGAGCCCCGTCGATATGGCCAGGAACGAGGCGGTGCGGCAGCAAGAGTCTCTCGGCGCCGAGCTTCGGCGCGGCATGAACATCCTCGCCACCATCGGCTCGATCACGCCGTTCGTCGGTCTGCTCGGCACCGTCATCGGCATCATCGCTGCGTTCCAGGCGATCGGCGCATCGGGCGCGGGCGGCCTCGGCACGGTCAGCGTCGGCATCGCCGAGGCGCTCATCGAGACGGCCCTGGGCCTCTCGGTCGCGATCCCGGCCGTCATCCTGTTCAACTACCTCACCCACCGCGTGACCTCGATCGAGTCCGCGCTGGGTCGCAGCGCGGGGCAGCTCATCGACGAGATGGAGTACCGTTATGGCCGCCAAGAAGAAGAGCGCGACAGCGACGTTCACGCGACACGTGAAGCAGCCTGAGCCCGAGATCAACGTCACCCCGCTGGTCGACGTCGTCCTCGTCCTGCTCATCATCTTCATGGTCATCGCGCCGAGCCTCCAAGAGGGCACCCCCGTCGTGCTCCCCGACATCAAGGAGCCGGACAAAGAGAAGTTCGAGAATCCGCTCGAGGTCGTCATGTCCGCGGACGGCAAGCTCTGGATGGACGACCAAGAGTCGAGCCGCGACGGCGTGCTCGAGACGCTCACGCAGACCCACCAAAAGCGCCCCGATCGGGTGCTCATCCTCAAGGCCGACGCGGCGCTGCCCTACGCGACGGTGCGCGAGATGTTCGCGTCGATTCAGAAGACCGGCTTTCGCAACGTGAGCCTCAAGGTGTCCAGCAAGAAGGGCGCCGAGGAAGAGAGCTGAACCATGGGAATGGCGCTCGGCGGTGGCGGCAAGGGTAAGTCGGGGCCCGTCCCCGGCATCAACGTGACGCCGCTCGTCGACGTCGCGCTCGTCGTTCTCATCATCTTCATGGTCGTCGCGCCCATGCTGACCAAGACGTTCACGCTCGACGTGCCCCCCGAGCCCAAAGAGGACAAGAAGCCCCCGCCTCAATCGAACGACGCGATCGTCCTCACCATCGACGAGGCGGGGACGATGCGCATCAACAAGCAGATCGTCACGAGCGATCAGCTCGGCGGCCTCATCCCGCAGCTCCTCGCGGCGAGCCGCCACAAGGTCCTCCACTTCGATGCCGCAGACGGCTTGCCCTACGGCCAAGTCGTGGTCGCCCTCGACTCGTGCCGCGAGGCCGGGGCCAAGAACATCGCGATCGTGACGAAGAAGCTCGACGCCCACTGACGGGCTCGGAGATCGATCCATGAGACTTCGTACCGGCAGGCGCCTGGGGTTCTGGGCCCTCGCCGTGCTCACCCTGGGTGCACCCGAGATCGTCCTCGCCCAAGACGAAGAGGCTGGGGACGACGCGCCGGTCGAGGAGGCGCCCGAAGAGGACGTCGCCGAGGAGGAAGCTCCCGTCGAAGAGGTCGCCGAAGAGGAGGTCACGGAGGCCGACGGCGGGCTCGCGCTCTCGCAGCCGCCCCCCGCCGGCAAAGGTGCCATCGCCGGCATCGTCACCGATACCAAGTACCAGGAGCCCGTCATCGAGGCCTACGTCGGCGTGGTCGGCACCAAGACCGCGGTCCTCACCGACGTCGACGGCACGTTCCGCCTCGATCTGCCTCCCGGCACCTACACGCTTCGAATCGCCTACGAGCTGCACAAGCCCGTGCGAACCAGCCAAGTCGTCGTCGCCGCTGGCAAGATCGTCCGCGTCGACGTCAAGCTCCAGCCCGAAGAGGGCCAAGAGGACGTCATCGAGACCGTCGTCACCCTCGAGCAATCGAGCGTCGCGGGCCTCCTCCTCCAGCGCCAAAAGTCCGCCGCCGCGGGCGACTCCATCGGCCGCGCCGAGATCACCAAAGGCAACGATCGCACCGCCGCCGAAGCCGCGAGACGAGTCGTCGGCGCCAACATCGAGGGGTCGCGGTTCCTCTTCGTGCGCGGCTTGGGCGAGCGCCACACCAATGCGCTGTTCGAGGGCTTCCCTCTCCCCAGCCCCGAGCCCGACAAGCAGGCCGTTCCCCTCGATCTGTTTCCGTCGCAGATCCTGGAGAGCCTCACCGTCGTCAAGACGTTCACCCCCGATGTGCCCGGTGACTTTGCAGGGGGGTCCGTTCGGATCGAGACCCGGCGCGTCCCCAACGATCTCACGCTCGCCGGCGGCATATCACTGGGCTTCAACACCCGAACCACCTTCCAAGACTTTTTGAGCTACGAGGGCGGCAGCCTCGACTGGCTCGGGATCGACGACGGCACCCGGGCGCTCCCGGAGAGCGTGCCCGACTACAAAGTCGGCACGTTTCTCGAAAAGGATGGCGAGGGTCTGCAAACGGTCGAAGAGGTGGCCGCGATCGGCCGGGACATGAACACCTCCCAATCGGTACGCACCACGATGGCGCCACCGAACCACGCCGGCAACTTCGTCGTGGCCAACTCATGGGCGCTCGGATCGGATGCCAAGATTGGCGTCATGGGAGCGGTCGTCTACGATCGGCGCTTCGAGACGCACTCGGAAGAGATCCTTCGGACGTATGGCATCCGCACCGTCTCCGATACCGGGGACAAGGAGCTCTTTCGCCGGAACGACATCAATGTGCTTCGCGGGGTCGACAAGGTGAGCTGGGGCGTCCTTGCGGGGGTGACGCTCGAGGTCGGCGAGGATCATCGGTTCTCGCTGACCGGCCTGCAATCGCAGGCTGCCGACAACGAAGCCGCGGAGTTCTCGGGCTTTCATGAGGAGCGCTCGGCCTCGATCGTCAACACGATCAAGCGCTTCGTCTCCCGGACCCTCACCTACGGCCTGTTTCAAGGCGAGCACACCGTGAGATCCGCTGGGGATTTGAAGATCGAGTATGGCGTCGGGCTGGCCCGTGCCTCGCGCGACGAGCCCGATACCCGTGGCGTCATCTACACACTCTCGCCCCCCGTCTACTCCTTCGAGACCGACGGTCTGAGCGGCCAGCACTTCTACGCCGAGCAGGGCGAGACCACGGTCTCGGGGCAGCTCGATGTGACCAAGCCTTTCGGTACAGAGGACAAGAAGCTGGACGTCAAAGCCGGCGCCGCGGTCTCGGTGCGCAGCCGCGACTTCCTCGCCCGCCGCTTCAATTACCGCCCGGCCAACGGCGCCACGATCGCGTTCGACTGTCCCGTGGCCGAATGGGATCGGGCTTGCCCCGACCGCATCTTCCGCGACGAGAACGTCGGGCCCCAGCTCGAGCTCCAAGAGAACAATCGATTCGGCGACGGGTACGAGGCCTCGCTGGACGTCTACGCCGGCTACGTGATGTTCGACGGCGAGATCGTGGACGACTTCAGGGTGGTCGTCGGACCTCGCCTCGAGGCGTCTCGCCAGAGCCTGCTCGCCTTCGACCCCGGCAACCGCAGCCCCGATCAAGACCGCTTGAGCGAGCTCAATTCGACGGAGATCCTTCCCGCGCTCGGGGTCATCTACTCCCCGGTTCCGCGCGCCAACATTCGCGCTTCGGCGACGCGCACCGTCGCACGTCCGCAGATTCGTGAATTCGCTCCCTTCAGCTACACCGACTACTTCGGCGGGCAAGAGGTCCAGGGCAACGACGAGCTGGTGAACACCAGCATCATCAACACCGACCTGAGGTTCGAGTTCTTTCCCAAGACCACCGAGGTGGTCGCGGTCAGCGCCTTCTACAAGCGCTTCGCTGACCCGATCGAGCAGGTGATCGAGCCCGGTGGCACCAACGGCAAGGTCACCTACCAGAATGCAGACGGCGCCAATCTCTTCGGCGTCGAGCTCGAGGGCCGCAAATCGTTCGACATCTTTCACCCCGTCTTGCGTCCGCTGACCCTGATCGCCAACGTCACGTTCGCGCATTCGCGGGTCAACCTCGACCCTGCGGAGCTCGGTGATTCGACGAGTCAGTCGCGGCCGCTCTCTTTCCAGGCGCCGTACATCGTCAACGTGGCGCTCGATCTCGACGAGCAGACAATCGGCTTCCGGGCCCGCCTCGGCTACAACGTCGTCGGCGAGAGAATTTACTCCGTCGGGAAAGGTGGCCTGCCCGACGTCTATGAGCAGCCCCGGCACGATCTGAGCGCCACTGTCGGCAAAAGGATCGGCAAGCACGTGGAGGTGCGCGCGTCGGCTTCGAACATCCTGAACTCGCCGGTTCGCCGGACGCTCGGGAGCAGCGTCGAGGGCGAGGATTCGGAGGCCGAAGACAGCAACGTGCAGCGCGAGGTCTACTTCGGTCAGACCTTCTCCATCGGTGTCGGCCTCAACTACTGACGTCACCGAACGGACACACATCGGCCCGAAGTTGTTACCGAGCGGGCGCGGTGCCTTCACAGACGGGGGGCAAGGTGCGCCGCGTTCACGGCAGGAGGCAACGTATGCGCTTCTCACGATCGATCTTGATGACCACGGTGGCTTGTTCGGTGATGGCTCTGGGCGTCGCGTGTGGCGACGATGCAGCAGAGGACGGCGGCGGCGGCTCGGGCGCCGGCAGCAGCACCTCGAGCGGGGCGACCCAAGAGGTCACCATCGAGGGCGCCCTCGATACGATGTCGCTCACGGCCGACACGGTCTGGCGGCTGAAGGGTGTCGTCTCGGTCCCTAGCGGGAAGACCCTGACGATCGAGCCCGGCACGAAGATCGTGGGCGACAAGGGCACGCTAGGCACACTCGTCGTGCAGCGCGGCGGCAAGATCATGGCCGAGGGCACGGCCGACAAGCCGATCGTCTTCACGTCTGCGGTCCCTGTCGGCAGCCGCAGTGCCGGGGACTGGGGCGGCGTCGTCATCCTCGGCAAGGCTCCGATCAACGAGGCGGGCGGTGAGGCCGAGGTCGAGGGCTTTACCGATCCCCAGACGTACGGCGGCGGCGCGAGCCCGGACCCGAACGACAGCAGCGGCTCGCTCAAGTACGTGCGCATCGAGTTTGCCGGGATCGAGATCGCGCCCGACAACGAGATCAACGGGCTCACCCTCGCCGGCGTCGGCAAGGGCACCAAGATCGACTTCGTCCAGGTGAAGAGCGCGCTCGACGACTGCTTCGAGTTCTTCGGCGGCACCGTCGATGCGAAGCACCTCGTTTGCTACAACAACCAGGACGACGGCCTCGACTTCGACTCGGGCTACACCGGCTCGATCCAGTTCTACTTCCACCGCTCGGATCCGACGATCGCCGACGACGCGAACGGCTTCGAGTGCGACAACGACGCTGATGACCCGGGCGTGACGCCGATCACGAACCCGACCATCTCGAACGTGACTCTTTGCGGACCCAACGGCGATCCGGCGAAGCAGCAGTACGGCTTCCTCTTCCGCCGCGGCTTCCACGCCAACGTCATGAACGCGTTCGTGACCGGCTTCGAAGCGGGCGTCGACTTCCGCAACACCCCTGACACGGCTGTCACGCTCTCGCACTCCGTGTTCGTGGGCAACAAGGTCCACAACGTGGCCTACCCGGAGACCGACCCCAAGACCGACGACGGCCTCCCCAATGAGGACGACGACATGGGCTTCGACGAGATCGCCTGGTTCGCCGAGGGCATGGGCAACGTCGAGACGGGCGCGATCGGTGACTGCTGGGCCGCCACGCCGGATCCGGCGCCGGCCGCGACCATCCCCGGCGGCGCTCCGGCGGGCTCGGGCTTCGACACCAGCGCGAGCTACGTCGGCGCGTTCAAGGACAAGTCGGACACCTGGATGACGGGCGCGTGGGTCGACTGGGCCGCGAACTGATCACGCCCGTCGAAACCGACGCGCGCCCCCAGCCGTAGTCCGTCCGCCAGTCACGTGGGCTCCTGCCGCGTGATGCCTCCAGAGAACCGCTTAGCCGGTGCAGGGAAACCTGCACCGGCTTTTT
>CALKVR010000853.1 GCA_938004815.1 uncultured Polyangiaceae bacterium
GCGCGACGCGCGCCTGGGCGGTCGGGCCGGCGGATGGACGGATCTGCTGCGCGACGGGACGCTCTTCGAGATGGACCGGGGGACGCTTCGCCTGGGTCGCAGCGACCGCAACGTGAGGGCCCTCATCCAGCGGGTGGACCCGTCGCTCGCCACCCTCACGCCCCTCGCGCGTTATCCGCTCCTCTCACCCCACGGTCCCATCTCGTCGCTCGCCCACCGGCCCCGAGCGACGCCGCGAACGGTCATGGAGCTCTTGCGGCGCGTGCCGTCGGTGCAGGTTCGCGAGCTGATGCGGGCCGACTTGCGTCTCGCAGCGATGCTCTTGTCTTTCGATCCAGAGGAGACCTACACGCGCCTCGATCACACGTCGGCCAAGACGTTCCTCGACGAGATGCGCCTCCCCCGGGCGGTCCGCGAGCACCTCGTCGGGCTCGTGGCGCACGCCGCGTTCGACGCGCTCGAGCGCTGCTCGGCCGCCGAGCTCATCGGCCTGTTGCACGCGCAGGTCACCGGCGACGCGAGCGGGGTGCGGTTCGATGTCCTGCACGAGCCCACCAGCCGCGCCGTCTGGCAGCCGATGGCGGAGTACCTGGGCGCTCGCGGCGCCGAGATCGCGACGCGCTCGGACGTCCTCGACGTCGAGCTCGGTCCGCCCATCGTGGTGCGTTTTCGCACGCGGGGCCTCGTGCGGAGCCGCGAGGCGGCTGCGCTCGTGCTGGCCACCGACGTGCCGGGGCTGCAGCGCCTCGTCGAAGCGTCTCCGGGGCTGGCGGGGCTCGCGGCCGCGGTCCGCTCGCTCGAGGTGTCGCCGCCCACCGCGGTTTGGCGTCTGTGGCTCGACCGACCGCTGTCGGTCGATCGGGCCCCGATGGCGGTGTCGACCGGTCGCGGCATGCTGGCTGCCGTCGCCATCACCGATCGAATCTCCACGGAGGCCGCGCGCTGGGCCCACGCGTGGGGGGGCGGCGTCGTGGAGCTCCACGCGTACGCGGTCCCGGAGAGCGCCGGCGACGCGGCGATTCGCGCGAACTTGCTCGCTCAGCTGCACGCCACCTACCCCGAGACACGAGCGGCGAGGATCATCGACGATCGGTTCTCGCGCCGACGTGACTCTCCCGCATTTCGTCCCGGCTCACGGGGCTCGCGTCCGACGGTGGCGTCGCCTCTGCCGGGGGTCTTCCTCGCGGGGGACTACACGCGCCTGCCGTTTCCGAGCGCGCCGCTCGAGCGCGCCGCCTCGTCGGGCTTTCTCGCGGCCAATGCGATCCTCGGCGGTCTCGGCAAGCGCACGCGCCCCATCGCCCACGTTCCGATCCGCGGCGCGCTCGCTTGATCTGCGATCAGTTCGGGCCGTACGGCCCGCGCCCGGTCGGCATCGGCGGCGGCGGGTAGCTCGCCGTCGACGTGTCCGGCTGCTGTTGAACGTGCGGTGCCGCGTGCGCGCCCGGAGCCGGCTGGCCGGGGTGGGCGTGGGGTGGTTGACCCCACTGCTGTTGCGGTGGTGGCGGCTGCGGCGGGTAGGGCCCCCACGGCTGCTGCCCATGAGGCGGCGGCTGCGCGCCCCAATGACCCTGGGGATGGGTGGGCGGCGGCTTCTTGCGCGTGAAGCGAACGATGAGCCAAACGACGAGCGCCACCATCCCGACGATCGCGATCCCGCGGCCGACGAGCTCGCCTTGCTCGAACGGCGTCAGGCCCTTACGTCGGGTCGACTTCGCGCTCCGGTCGTCGTCGTCGTCGTCGCGGTCACGCTTCGACCTCGATTTGGAGGAACGAGCTGCGTCGGCCTGGATGGTCGCGGTCACCCGCTTGGCTACCGCCTCGACCCACGCCTTGTCGATGCGACCGCTGGAGAAGGTGACGGAGTAGCCGACCTTGCCCGCAGGGAGACCGTAGTAGCGATGGACGCCGAAGAGCGTCTCGAGCGGCGAGCCCGGGGGCAGCGCGATCTCCAGCTCGAGCTCGACCGCGTCGCGATCGGCCACGCGCACGACGCGGTGTGCCTTCTTGTCGACCGTCCCGCCGGTGCGCTCGGTCGTACCCTCCACCACACCCTTCACGTACTCGTCGGCGTCGCCGACATCGAGGCCGCCCGAGTCGTCGCGCTGCACGATGATGAGGAGCGTCCGGTCACCGCGTCGCAGCGCGCCCACCGCCACGGGTTGGACGGGCCCCTGCTTGAGCGAGCCGATTCGCTCGAACGCCTCGACGTCGAAGCCGGCGCACGCGATCGGGTCCGCGTGCCCCTTGGGCCATGCCACGCACAGCCTCTCGCCCACGGCCGGGTCGACCGTCATCGAGAAGCCGGCCGCGTCGTCCTCGAAGTCGAACGCGAGCGCCGCCCGCGGTGCGGCGAGCAGGACGAGGGCGAGGACGAGCCAACGCACGCTCCATTTTGAGCACGACGGCGGCGCAGCACCAAGCGCGACGATGCTCTCGTTGCTCGGGCCGGGGTTCTCTCCTACCTTTGGTCCGCGTGGAGCTCAAAAGCCTCGTCGGCGACGCGTGCCCCTCGTTCGAACAGGTCGCGTTCGCCATCGAACGCGATCTCGACCACCGCGCCGACGTGACGACCTCGCTCTCGGCGCTCGATGCTTGGGCGGCGGGCATCCCCCGCCCGGGCACGTTCGCGGACGTGACGCGCTTGCTCTACGACGTCGTCGGTTTGCGCTGCGCCACCGACTACGACGACCCGGCCTGGAGCTACTTGTCGACGGTGGTCGCCCGCCGGCAGGGCCTGCCGGTGTTGCTCGCCACGATCGCGATCGCGGTCGCCGACCGCGCCGGCATCGCGCTCGAGCCCATCGCGTTCCCTGGTCACTTTCTCCTGCGCGATCGCGAGACGCGCATCTACATCGACCCCGCGAGCGGCCGTTACCCGCTCGCCGAGGACGAGCTCCTCAGGGTAGCGACGCGCGTCCACAAGGACAGACGCGTCGCCGCCGCTCGGCTCGAGCCCGTCGACGCACGGGGCTACGCCGTCCGCGTCCTCCAGAACCTGACGCGCGCGCTGGGCAAGCGCGGCGACCACGCGCGCGCGTTCGTCGTCTACGATCGTCTGGTCGAGCTGACAGGCTCGCCGGAGCACCGCTGCGATCGGGCCGCGCACGCGCTCGCGCTCGGCTCGGTCGAGGCGGCGATCGACGATCTGCAGGCGTACCTTCACGCCTGTCCGGACGGGCAGGAGCGGGAGCGCGTCGAGCGGCTGCTGGTCGAGGCGCGCGGACGGCGGCGGCGCCCCCTCAACTGAGCGTTCGTCGTCGTCCTCGTGGAAACTCCGTTTCCACGAGACTAGAGTCCGCGCCGTGCAGAAGCTCGAAGCCGGCATCCATCACTTTCAGGCGAACTACTTCGCGTCGAACCGAGAGCTGTTCCAGCAGCTCGCCACGGCGGGGCAAAAGCCCGAGACGCTGTTCATCACCTGCTGCGATTCGCGCGTCGTCCCGAACCTGATCACCAACGCGGCCCCGGGAGAGCTGTTCATCATCCGCAACGTGGGCAACATGGTCCCGGCCGTGGGCTACGGTCCGCTCGGGGGCGTCTCGGCCGCGATCGAGTACGCGATGGAGGTGCTCGAGGTCAGCAACGTGATCGTCTGCGGCCACACCAACTGCGGCGCCATCGAGGCCATTCTGCACCCGGAGCGCGTTCGCCACCTGCCGCACGTGACCCGCTGGCTCCAGGGGTCCGAGCGCATTCCTCAGATCATCGAGGAGCGCTACGGCGATCTCGATGGCGAGGCGCGCCTCACCGCCGCGGTCGAAGAGAACGTGCTCGTGCAGCTCGGGAACCTGCGGACGTTCGACTTTCTCGCGCGCCGCCTCGACTCGGGAAAGCTGAAGATGAACGGGTGGGTGTTCAAGATCGCGACCGGCGAGGTCTACGACTACGACCCGCTCTCGGGCCAGTTTCTCAAGCTCGTCTCGACAGACGAGCACCGCCCGCCGCTCAGCTCGCGCCCGCCGCCGGTGCGCTGAGATCGAGCGGGGCCGGCGCTCAGCCGCGCATGTACTCTTCTTTGGAGATCTGCTTTCCGCCCGAGATCGCCTCGTTGTAGAGCGCCGACGAGGCCGGGATCTCGACCTCAGGCTTGCCGTAAAAGCGCCGGAACACCTTGCCGGTCGCCTTCTCGTAGCGGAACTTGGCGTCTTCGTACGGGTAGTCGATGTACACGTCGCCGCTGAGGAACGCCTCCATCGCGACCATGGCTCAGCCTCCTCCTGCCGCGCGGACGGCGTCGTAGTAGCCGCGGCTCTCTTCGGCGACCTTGGCCTTGGCGGTGGGGTCTTTGGCGGTGCGGAACTGTTCGTAGAGCGCGTGGCCCTTGCCGCCCTCGGGCATACCCGGCTTGGCGGCGAGGGTGGCGTACTGGTCATTGCCCAAGATGCGGGTCGCGTCTGCCGGCTTCTCTTTGGCGAAGATCATGTGCGGCGAGTTGATCTGAATCTCGCCCCGCATGCCGCTCGACGTAGGGGCCAGAACCTTGATGCCCGAGTAGCCGCACGGATCTTTGGCGGCGTCGACGATGACGATGTCCTTGTCGGTGATCGCCGGGTTCAGCTCGCGCAGCTTCGCGAGGGCCTCGAGCTCTTTGCCGGGCGGCACGACGATGGTGTTGCGCGCGAGGTCCTTTACTCGCGTGACGTCGCCGTCGTAGTCGGCGTTCGCCTTCTCGACCACGCGCTCGCGGCTCTTGAGCGGCGCCTTGGCGACGGCGCCGTCGAAGAGCGCCGCGACCTTGTCGGCCAGGACGTCGATCTCTTCTTTCGCCTTCTTCGCCAGCGCGTACATCCCGTCGAGGACCTCGTCGACGGTCTTCTCCACCTCTTCGACGATCTCTTTGACGATGCGCTTGGGCTTGTCGAGCCAGCTCGTGTCCGGCTCGCTCTCGGGGATGGAGCCGCCGCTGCTGTCGCCGTTGGCGGCGCCAGCGGCGGCCGGAAGCTCCCAGAAACGAATGTCGCTCGCGTCCCAATGCTCGGTCTCGCCGAGGCAGCGCTTGCCGTTCCAGAGATCGATGCGGCTCTTGGTGCCGGTCTGCCCGGGGATGCTCTTGAAGCAGATGATCCCGGGCTTGCCCTTCAGGCGGTCGCGGTCGCCCGCCCGCTCTTTCACGAGCAGCGGCTCACCCCACTCGGCGGTGAGGAAGTCACCGAGGTGCGCCGAATCGAGCGCGACACCGTGGGGGCACAGCCGCCCGAAGACCTCGTAGGAGTAGGCGCCGAGGAGCTTTTTCTCGGACCGGATGATGTCGTTGCGACGCTCGACGACGCGCGCGGCGACCATGAGCGCCTCGCACACTCGTGGCGCCGCTTCGTCGGCCCCGCGGTTGCCGTCCATCGGGTTCGCGACCTGGCAGACGTGCAGCGAGCTCTTGGCCACCAAGAAGGCCTTCTCGACGTCCTCGAAGGTCGGCTTGGGAAAGCGACGTCGTTCGGAGAGCTCCATCGATCGTCCAGCCTACACCGCGATTCGGTTGCGCTGAAGCTGCGCCGCTACGACGACGCCCAAAGGGTGAGGCGCCGTCTCCGCGGTGCATGGCGCCGTCTCTGCAACCGGCGGTCCTCTTCTCGCGCACCAAGGACCGAATCAAGGCATTCGGTCCTTGTGTGACAAGGGCTCCCGGCACCGGCTACGTGCAGCGTCGGCGCCCAGGCGACGACCTCGGCGTAGGATGGCCCACATCACCGATGCCGCGGCGCACGCCCGAGCTCCAAGACCTGGTACGAGCCCTCGCGGAGCGGCAGGCGATGACGGTTGCTCGCCCGCCTTCTCGAGCGGCGCGGGCCTGGCTCGACGCCCGAATCGCGGAGCGACCCGGCGCCACCCCCGAAGAAATCCTCGGCCGCGCCCACGAAGAAGAGCTCGAGCCGGGGGCGCGGCGGTCGCGCGGCGCACACTTCACGCCCCGCGATCTGGCGAGGACGGTGATCGAGCGGGCTCTCGACGTCCTGAACGAACGCGCGGCTCGTGCTCCCAGCGTCCTCGACCCGGCGATGGGCGGGGGCGCGTTTCTTTGCGAGGCCCTTCGCAGGCTCGTCGCTCGGGCCGGGGTCGCGGACACGCCCGCGATCCGACGGCGGGTCGCGCTGGGTCAGCTGTTCGGCGTCGACACGGACCCCGCCGCGGTCGCGGCGGCGCGTGCGAGCCTGTGGCTGGCCATCGGAGACGCGTCGCTCGATCCGGCCGAGCTCG
>CALKVR010000854.1 GCA_938004815.1 uncultured Polyangiaceae bacterium
GGTCACCGGAGGCGACGAGCCCGACGATGACGACGACGACGACGACGACGATGATGACGACGATGACGACGACGACGATCTCTCGCCGTCCCCGTCTCCTGCGGCATCGACGGTCGACGACGGCCGCGCGGCCGACGGCGACGCGCTCGCCCAAGCGCTGACCGACGGCCGCCGCAGTGATCCGCCCGAGATCTCGCACCACGCCCTCGACGAGGCGTTCGAAGGCGGGGCAGAAGACGACACGGCCCGTGAGGACCGGCGTCGCCGGCTGATCCGAGTGGTCGCGATCGTGGTCGCGGTCGCGGCGGCCGCCGGGCTCATCGCGCTCCTCAACCGGCCGCCTTCGACGACGACGACCACCGCCGACAGCGCGCCGCGCCCGAACCCTGGGCCCATCTCCAGTGAAGCCCCGAAGCTCGAGCCGATGGTTCCGCCTCCGCCGTCGAGCACTCCCACCGAGGAGCCCGCGGCGTCGGCGGCTCCCTCCGCCGATCCGGCCGCGTCGGCCGCGCCGACGGCCGATCCGACCGCGACGGTCGCGCCGACCGCGCCGACGACACCCCCGACGGCCCCACCGACAGGGGCGCCACCCCCTGCGACCGGCGGCGACGACAGCTCGCTCCCGCTCTCGACGCGCGTCCAGAAGGCCATCGAGGCGGGTGACAAGGGCAGGGCGGTGGCCCTGGCCCGCCAGCTCACCCAGCAGTCACCGGGGAACGCCTTCGCCTGGTACCTCCTCGGCGCGGCCCTTTCGAGCGCCGGCCAGGGGGGCAAGGAGGCCTTCCGCAAGTGCGCCGAGCTGGCCTCCCCCGACGCTGCCTACGCGTCGGATTGCCAGGCGCTCTCTCAATAGGCCCTTTTTCTCTCCCGCGGGCGTCAGGAAGCCCGGCGGGGGGTCGTAGGTCAGGATATGGCTGCGTGCTACCTTGCGGCTCCCGATGACCCGCAAGCCCCCGAATTCACCCGACCCGGCCGCGACGCCGGCCGGGCGCCCGGTGGCGCCGGGCGGGAGCACGACGGAGCCGCTCGATGACGACGCGCTGTTCGGGCGGATCCTCGCCCGACGGAGCGCCGCCCAGGACGCCGGCCCGGATCTCGGCGTGCTCCTCGACCGCTGGCGCCGACCGGCCATCTACGTCATCCGACGCATCCAGCAGAGCTACCGCCGCGGCGGAGAGCCCGACCAAGAGGAGCTCTTCCAGGACGCAGCGGCGAAGCTCATCGAGCGCGGCCTCGACCAGTTCCGAGGGACGACGATCGACGACTCCGGCGCTGCCCGCTCCGCGTCGGCCCGGACGTTCTTCTTGCGCATCGTCAAGCACACCGCGATCGACCACTACCGCCGTCACCACGAAGAGCTCGCCCCCGCGAGCCCCGACGGCGACGAGCCCGAAGCGACCCTCCCCGAGATCGGCCAGGCCGTCGACAAGTCACGTCGCGCCGCCGAGCAGCGCGAGGCGAGCGAGACGTACTGGCGCGCGTTCGAGCGCCTCCGCGCCGAGCACCCCAACGAGGCTGCGGCGTGGGACCTCTACCACCACCAGGACATGGACGACCACGACGCCGTCGCCAAGGCGCTCGGCATCACCGTCGTCAACTCGTACAAGCGCATCAGCCGCGCCCAAGCTCATCTGCGTCTCTACTTGCTCGACGCAGACTCGTGACCCCAAGAAAAATGACACAGTTGTCATTGACCCGCTCTGTTGCTGAATAGGAGGCGATGAAGCATGCCCCCCGCCGTTACCCCGTCGCGCCTCGAGCGCCGCATCGCCGCCCTGGGCGGCCCGAGCACCAAGACCATCCTCGTCGCCGTCGGTGATTCGATCCGGCGCCCCCGCGACGCCTCGAGCGCGCGCCCCGAAGAGACGGAGCGCGCGCTCGTCGCTTTGTCACCCGCCGACGTGAGCGCCGCCCTCCGCGGCGTCGACACCGGCTCGTGTCGGGCCGCGCTCGCGCGCGCAGGAGAAGACGCCTTCGAGGCCGCGTTCGCCGAGAGCTCGGAGGACCGCGCGCTCTACGCCTCGGCCGCCCTCGACGGGCTCTCGGCCCGGGACGCCGCCGCGTCGATGCTGGCCGCGGGGCGCCACAAGCTCGCGTTGATGCGCGGCGCCGGAGACGGTGCGACCGCGACGGCAGACTTGGAGGCGTCGCTGACCGAGCTGTCGACCGAGCTCGCGACGGTCGACGCCCACGGCGCGTCGATCGCGCGGCGCCTGACGGGCATCAACGCCGAGCGCCGAGCCGAGCTCGGCAAGCTCTCGGAAGATCTTCGTGAAGAGGCGTGGTGGTACGCGGCCCGCAGCGAGGACGACGCCTTGCTCGCGGTCCTCGGAGGAGAGGCGGCGCCGGGGGATGCGAGCGCCGCGCTACGCGCGGACCTCTCACGCTCCAGCGCGGCGCTGGCGCACGGCGCCGGCGGTCGGGACTGACGCTCACTCGGCGGTCCGTTGCCGGGGGTCGAGGGCGAGCGCGAGGACGTCGGCGACGACCGTCGCGGCGACGATGGCGCACGATGCGACGAGCGTGACCCCCACGATCGCGGGCGCGTCGCGGTTCTGAACGGCGACGACGGCCATCTCACCGATGCCCGGCCAGCGAAAGAGGCGCTCGGTGACGACGGCCCCGCCCGCGAGCGCTCCCAGCTCGAGCACGGTGAGCTGCACGACCGGCAAGCTCGCGTTGCGGAACGCGTGAACCCAACGCGCGCGGAACAGGGACGCGCCCCTCGCGCGCGCGGCGAGGACGTAAGGCTGCGCCAGCGCGTCGGTGAGCTCGGCGCGAACGAGCCTCACGATGAGAGCGGCGCCATAGAAGCCGAGGGTCAGCCCGGGCAAGGTGATGGCGCGCAGGTGGTCGAGCCCGGTCGTCGTGTAGCCGCCGTCGACCGGGAACGCCCCGGCGCGGTGAGCGAAGAGGTATTGCAGGACGAGCCCCACGAGGAACGTGGGCGCGGCCCCGAGCGCGACGGCGGCCCCGACCACCGCGTGGTCGACCCGGCCGCCGCGGCGTGACGCGGCGACGCTCCCCAGGCCGATGCCGATGAGGAGCTGCACCAGCGACGCGAACACGGCCAGCTCGGCGGACGCTGGGAGCTTCTTGGCCACGAGCTCCGTCACGGGGCGCCGGTACGTGTAGCTGTAGCCGAGGTCGAGGTGGACGCCGCCGCCGAGCCCGGCGCAAGACTTGTGATCTCGGGCGTCGGGGAGGGCGGGGCCCAGGTGGACGAGGCGGCCCAGATAGCGAACGAACCGCACGCGCACGGGCTGGTCGAGCCCGTAGACCTCGCGGGCGCGCGCGACGTCGGCGGGCGAGGCTTGGGGCCCCATCGCGGCGCGCACCGGGTCGCCCGGCAGGAGCGCGGTCATCGCCCACGTGACCAGCATGATCCCGACGACGAGCACGCCGCCCCAGGCCACGCGTCGGAGCACCGCGATCACGGTCTTCATCGCGCCGCTCCGCGGTCGAAGGGCGCCATGCCGAGGGCGGCCGCGGCCTCGGAGCTGGCGCCGTCGTGGCGGGTCAGCCATGCGGGCGCGAAGTCGAACGAGACGAGCGCGGTCGGCGCGTAACCCCGCAACCAGGGCTGCTGCACCTCCAGCACACGCAGCGTCGTGACCGGGACCCACGGGGCGTCGCGGTGAACGATCTCTTCGGCCCGCGAGAAGATCGCGTCGCGCGCGGCCGCGTCGGTCTCGACTCGGGCCCGCGCGATCAGCGCGTCGAGCTCGGCGTTCGCGTAAAACGAGTTGTTCTGGGAGACGGCGCCGATCGCGCTCGACACGAGCTTGGGGTCGAAGAAGGTGAGCGGGTCGGGGTAGTCGGCCTGCCAGCCGGCCCAGCCCATCGCGCTCGTGCCGCGAGCCTGCACCTCGGTGAGGTAGGTCTGGTGGCTCACGAGGCGCAGGCGCAGCCGGATGCCGACGCGCGCGAGCTGCTGCTGGTAGATCTCGGCCGCCGACTGCTCGAACGTGTCGGGCACGGTCACGTAATCGATGACGCCGGGGTAGCCGCCGCGCCCCGTGGCCGGGTCGAACGGGTAGCCGGCGTCGGCCATCGACGCGAGGGCCGCCG
>CALKVR010000855.1 GCA_938004815.1 uncultured Polyangiaceae bacterium
GTCGCCATCCTGCCGCTCCTCGCGGTGGCGGGCGGCTTCGGGGTGGCCGCGCTCCCCGTCCTCGCGGCCGCGGTCACGCTCAAGGGGTTCGACGGGGTCCTGCGGCACTCGATGCACAAAACGACCACCGAGCTCCTTTATCTTCCCTTGGCCGAAGACATCCGCAGCCGCGCCAAGCCCGTGATCGACCTGGTCGGGCAACGGGGGGGCCAGGCGCTCGCGTCGGTGGTGCTCCTCGTCGCGGCCGCAGCCGGCGGCGGCCCCCGCCTCTTCGCGGGCGCCGTCGTCGCCCTCGCCGCTCTCTGGCTGGTGCTCGCGATCACGGTCGGCAAGCCCTACCTCGACACCTTTCGCGCGGGCCTGGCGCGCGGCATCGACGCCGACGCGGAGCTGCCCGAGCTCGATCTCGGCGCGCTCGAAGCGCTGTTCGCCGCGCTCAACAGCCCGCGCGACGCCGAGGTCCTCGGCGCGCTCGATCTGCTCGCTGCGCAGAAGCGGCAGCGCCTCATCCCCGCGCTCATCCTGTATCACCCCTCGCGAGAGGTCGTGGTGCGCGCGCTCGACCTGCTCGTCGAAGAAGGCCGAGAGGACATCTTGCCCGTCACCGAGCGCCTCCTCGACCACGCCGACGGAGCGGTGCGAACGGCCGCGCTGCGCGCGCGGGCCAAGCTCGCCTTCGACGCCGACGAGCTGCGCCGGCGCCTCGGTGATGAACGGCCGGAGATCCGCGCCACCGCGCTCGTCACCCTCGCATCCAAGGGCCACGTCGAGGGCGACGCGGCCCACGCCGCGCTGGCGGAGGCGCTCGCCGATCCTTCGGCCTCGGTCCGCATGGCAGTCCTGAGGGCGATTCGCGAAGCGCCCGAGCCTGCGTTCGTCTCCCTGCTCACGGCCCATGCGGCAGGCGAGCGCGATCAACACGTGCTGATGGAGCTCGCCCTGACCGCAGGAGCCTTCGGCCGATCCGGGGCCGACATCGAGCCGCTGGTAGGCGTGCTCGCCGACCTATTGCCCACGCGATTCGTCGGCCCTGCCGCGCGAACGGCGCTCGCCGATCTGACGCGCGAGCGCGTGGATCTGCTCGCCCAGCTCCTCGAGAGCCCCAAACCAGCCGTCGCGTGGGCGGTCCCGCGCGTGCTCGAGCTCTTTCCTCCGCGGGTCGCTGGGCCGATCCTCCAGGCCGCGCTCCAATCAAATGACGGTATTGTTCGCTTCCGGACCCTCAAGGCGCTGACCCGCTTGCGCCGCGAGGACCCTTCGCTCCCGCTCGACCACGACACGCTGGTCCGTGTGGCCTCGTCGACGATCAAGCAGGCGCTCGAGCTGGTCGGCACCCGCGTCACGCTCACCGACGGGCAGAAGGCGCTCGGAGACCGGGCGACCGCAGCGGGGCGGCTCCTCGACGTGCTCCTCCAAGACAAGCTCGCGTACTCGATCGGCCGGCTGTTCCTCGTCCTCGGCTTGCTCTACCCGTCCGAGAGCTTCGAGCGGATCCACCGCGGGCTCGGCAGCCCCGATCCAAAACGCCGCGCCTCGAGCCGCGAGCTCTGCGAGAACGTCGTCGAGGCTCCTCTGCGCGCGCCCCTCCTCGTGTTGATCGACGATCTCGACGACGCCCAAAAGATCGCCCGGGCCGGCGACCTCGCGCCCGACCGGCCCTCGACCTACGACGGTATGCTCGCGGCCCTCTGCGGGCGGGGCGACGAGGTAGCCGCGCTCGCGCAGCACCACGCGACCGAGCTCGGCGTGTCGGTGAGGTCTGCCGGCGCCGACGGCGCGCGCGGCGCGTTCGCGGCGCGCGTCCGCCGCACGCCGAGCCCGGCCGTGGAGGGCACCCGTGGCTAGACGCTTCGTCGACGTCACCGAGCGCGCGATCTACCTGCGCTCGATCCCCGTGGCGGCCGAGCTCGAGCCACGCGTGCTGCACCTGATCGCCCTGTCGCTCGAAGAGCGGAGCTTCGAAGCGGGAGAGCTCCTCATGCGCGCAGGCGAGGCCGTCGACGGGCTCCACCTCATCACGCACGGCGAAGTGACGCTCCGCAAGGGGGACGCCGAGGTCGGCCGGCTGAAGCCGCCCCAGAGCATCGGCTTCTTGGACATCCTCGCGCGCTCCGACGGCTCTTACGACGGCGTCGCGACCGGCCCGACCCGCACGCTCGAGCTCCGAGCCGATCGGCTGATCGAGCTGATGGAGGACCACTTTTCTCTCCTCACCGCGACGCTGCGCTACGCCGCCGAGCGCGTGCTCGCCGAGATGCAGGAGCTGCCGCAGCAGGCCCTTGGGATCGCTCCGGAGGTGATGCCCATCCCCATCCCCGACCGTCCGCTCGATCTGGTCGAGCGCGTCCTCTTGATGCGTCACATGGCCGTCTTCAGGAAGACGAACGTCAACGCGCTCTCGGTCCTCGCCGAAGCCATGCCCGAGCTTCGCGTCGCGGCGGGGACGGTCCTCTTCGAGCGCGGCGCGGCCCCGACCTGGACGGCCTTCCTGGTCCGAGGCACCGTACGCTGCACCGCCGAAGACGGTCGCACCTTCGTCTATGGCCCGGGCACGGCGGCGGGCGGTGTCGAGTCGCTGGCCGGTAAGCTCCGCTGGTACACCGCCGTCGCCGAGACCGACCTGGTGTATCTGCGCGGCAGCGCCGACGCGCTGGTCGATCTGATGGAAGACAACTTCGAGCTCGGCCGGGACTTCATCGCGATGCTCGCGATGGGCCTGAAGATGATGATGGCCAAGAAGCTTGCCGCCGGTATGGGCGGGCTCGACAAGAAGCGCGAGGTATCGGGCCTGGGCGCGGTGCCGGTTGGCGCGTGAGCAGCGCGCAGATCAGTTGACGGTACGGGTCGTCGCGACCGCTTCGATCGGCTTGTCGCCGCCTGCGCCCTGTTC
>CALKVR010000856.1 GCA_938004815.1 uncultured Polyangiaceae bacterium
ACGTGCGAGATCTTGGAGATCGAACGCGCGGGCGCCAAGCTCACGATCCAGTACCTGCACGAGAAGAAGACGGTGACGACGGCGTTCACGGTCGAGACCTGCACCGACAAGCGGCCGTTCACCCTCTGCCTCACCCTCAAGGACATGCCGGGCGGGCCCCTGAAGCTCTACGGTTTTCACTACGACGAGGAGCTCGAGGCCGCGATTCCCTGGGGCAAGTCGAGGCTCGAGGCGGCCAAGGCCCACGCCGGCGCGCCCCGCGAGCAGGCGAGGGAATGACGGTTCTGGCCTCTCGGTTCGATCCGCGGTAAGTCTCCGCGCCTCCCGGCGTCCCCATGCTGAACACGTTCCTGAACGTCCTTCACATCTTCGTGTGTTTGTTCCTCATCCTGGTGGTGCTCCTCCAGCAGGGCAAGGGTGGCGGCCTGGGTGGCCTCGGCGGCGGTGCGGCGACGCAGGTCTTCGGCGGCCGCGGCGCGGGCAACTTCATGACCCGCCTGACCGCGGTCTGCGCGGTCGTCTTCATGCTCACCAGCATCGGCCTCGCGTACCTCTCGTCGGGCGGTGACCGCGCGCTGCGCGATCTTGCCGAGCAAGAGCAGCAAGTGCCGTGAGTTGGTTCGCGGGCTGGCGGGCGCTCGCCGCGCTCGCCCTGCTCAAGCTCGCCGTCTCGTTCTTCCTGTTCGGGCTGGGGTTCCACGGCGTCAGCGACGACGACTTCGCGCGCATCGTGATCGCGCAGGATTTCGCTCACTCGCCAAAGTTGGACCCGAGCGGCACGAGCTGGTTGCCCCTGCCGTTCTGGATCACCGGCGGCGCGATGATGCTGCTCGGCTACTCACCGAGCGTCGCGGTCGGGGTCGGCGTCGCGCTCGGCGTGCTCTCGGTGTGGCTCGTGTACGCCGCCGCGAGGCGCTTCTTCGATGACGACGAGAGCGCGTTCTGGGGAGCAGCGCTGGTCGCTGTTCTTCCCTGGAGCGCGAGGCTCGGCGCCTCCGCGCTGCCCGAGCTCCCGGTCGCGGCGGCAGCACTGTTTGCGATCGTGTCGCTGACACGGTCTTCGGCGCGTGCGCGCCTCGCGGGGAGCGTGCTTCTCCTCGCTGCGTGTCTCTCGCGGTACGAGCCTTGGTTTCTCGCGGTGGGCTTTGCTGCGTACTGCCTTTGGGGTGCGCGCAAACGGGACGATGCGCGGGGCGCGAACGTGGCCTGCGCCGCGGTCGCGCTGGCTGGGCCCATCGCCTGGTCGGCCTGGAACGCGCACGCACACGGCTCGCCGACGCACTACCTCGACCGCGTCGCTGCCTACAAGCAGGCCATCGATCAGGGCGCCATCGCCGAGCGCGTCACGAGCTACTTCCTCGCCGTCTTTCGCGCCGAGCCTGAGCTGATCGGCGCGCTCGCGTTCCTCGTGTGGGTCCTGCGCGGCTCGCACCGGGTCGAGGTCGTTCGCGCGAAGCGGCCGCTCATCCTCCTCGGTGTGCTGCTCCTCACGCTCACCGCCTCCAGCATCAAGGGCGGCGCACCGACCCATCACCCCGAGCGCGCGCTCCTGACGCTGCACCTCTTCCTTGCGATCGTCACCGCGCACCTCGCCGCGACCGCGCGCCGCGCCGGCCTCTTGGTTCCGCAGCACGTCGTCGCCGCGATGATCGTGATCGGCGGCGGGGTCGCCACGCTGCGCGGCACGCTCCTCTTCAAAGAGTCGGTCGCACATCGCGAAGCCGAGCTGGCGGTCGGGCGTGAGGTCGCCGCACGCGTGCCGCCGGGCGAGCGCGTTTACTTGGAGGTCGTCGACTACGGGTACTTCGCGGTGATGGCGGCGTCGGGGCGGCCGTGGGATTTCGTCCTGTCGGGGAAGGTCGATCCGGCGAGGGGCGGGGAGGTGCTGGGCGAGGCGAGGGTTCGGGCGCGCGCGGCCGAGCAGGGCTTGACGCACGCCGTCGGCCTCCAGAGCGAGGCGCGCTATACCTTGTGGTCCGCCCCATGACCGAGCCGTTCATCCACCCTACCGCCATCGTCGAAGACGACGCAGCGATCGGAGCAGGCACCAAGGTGTGGCACCACGCGCACGTTCGCGCGGGCGCGCGCATCGGTGCCGGCTGCATCCTCGGCAAGGACGTCTTCGTCGCGCCGACTGCGCGCATCGGCGATCGGGTGAAGATCCAGAACGGCGTCTCGGTGTACGACGGCGTCGAGCTCGAGGACGACGTCTTCGTGGGCCCGCATGCGGTCTTCACGAACGTCTCCGCGCCTCGCGCCTTCGTCGAGCGCAAGAACGAGATCGAACAGACCGTCGTCGAGGCCGGAGCCACGATCGGAGCGGGCGCCGTGGTCGTGTGCGGGCACCGCGTGGGGCGTTACGCGCTCGTCGGCGCCGGAGCGGTCGTCACCCACGACGTCGAGCCCTATGCCCTCGTCGTCGGAAACCCGGCGCGGCGCATCGCCTGGGTGTCGCGCCTCGGCCGGCGGCTGCCCGACGGCGACGTCGTCGCCTGCCCCGAGAGCGGCGAACGATACGTGACAAATGCGTCATCATGCCGACCGCTCGCGCCGGGCGAAGAGGCGCCGCCAACGCGCGTCCCGTTCGTCGACCTCGCCAAGCAGCACCAGCCGCTCCTCCCCGAGCTTCGCGCCGCCTTCGATCGGGTCGTGCGCAGCGGTCGCTTCGTCCTCGGCGAAGAGGTTGCGGCTCTCGAGGCCGAGCTCGCCGCGCGCATCGGCGTTCGCCGCGCCATCGGCGTCTCGAGCGGCACCGACGCCCTCCTCGCCTCGCTGATGGCCCTCGGCATCGGCCCCGGCGACGAGGTCATCACCACGCCCTTCTCGTTCTTCGCCACCGCGGGCTCGATCGCTCGGCTCGGTGCCACACCCGTCTTCGCCGACATCGAGGACGAGAGCATGAACCTCGATCCCGCCGCAGTCCGCGCCGCCATCACGCCCCGGACCCGCGCGATCCTCCCCGTCCACCTGTTCGGGCGCCCCGCGTCGCTCGAGCTCTTCGACCTCGGCGCCTCCACGGGGATCCCGATCGTCGAGGACGCCGCCCAGGCGCTCGGCGCCACCACCCCGCGCGGCCAGGTCGGATCGCTCGGAACGCTGGGTTGCTTCTCGTTCTTCCCCACCAAGAACCTCGGTGCCCTGGGCGACGGCGGGCTGGTCACCACCAACGACGATCAGCTCGCCGAGCGCGTGCGGCTGCTGAGAGTGCACGGTGCGCGGCCGAAGTACCACCACATCATCGTGGGCGGAAACTTCAGGCTCGATGAGCTACAGGCGGCGTTCTTGAGGGTGAAGTTGCCGCATCTGGATCGGTGGACCGCCGAGCGGCGCACCGTCGCGGCGGCGTATGAGGCTGCCTTCGCAGCCGCGGGGTCGGGCTTGAAGGTGCGCACGCCCGGGCTCGTCGACGGGCACGTGTATCATCAGTACGTGGTGCGGACGCCGGAGCGGGATGCGTTGCGGGCGAGGCTGGCGGCCGCGGGGATCGAGACGGAAATTTACTACCCCGCACCTCTTTCCATCATGCCGTGCTTTTCGGGCCTACCGTCGCGCGGTGGGGAATCTACGCACGCCAACGAAGCCGCGTGCACCGCAGCGGGGCTGCCGATGATGACGGCCGGTGCGGCACGAATCGCGTCGATCCTGCGGTAGCCGGACTTTCAGCTGCGTGCGCGCGGGAGGACTTCTACGTTACTGTCGACGAAGGACGCCGCCGGCCACTCGCACATGGATCGTTCCACTCGCGTCCACCGTGGCTCCATTCGGGGTGAAGAAGGTAGGGGACGCGGTCCCGCTCATCGGGTCTTCGCCAACGAACGACCACAGCGTGCTGCCGAAGAATAGGTGGTGCTCGGAAGGGGTCCGCAAGTACCACTCGGCCGGCCCGAGATTGCTCGGAAGGGGCTTCTGGAAAAGCACGCTATTGCTCAGGCCGTATAGCTCACCATCGTGGAGTGCCCACACGTCGTCTGGGCCGAAAGAGTAGATGAATCGAGTCATGCCCGATTCCAGAAGTGGGTAGGGGGTCCAGCTTTGTCCGTCAAAGCGATCCAACGTCGATTCCGCGCTTGCCCAGACGTTGTTCGGGGCCGTTCCATGATGCGCCGTGCGCGGGTCGCTCGCCCAAGACGAGCCATCGAAGTGCCTCCCGCCGTAGTATCCCCAGACGAATACATTCATCGAGTCGGTTCCCCATAGGGCGAACGATCGGTCCCAAACGCCGAAACCGGCATCGACCTGAGTCACGGATGAACCATCGTATCGATAGATGAAATGTTCGAAGAGCGGCATCATGAAGTCGTCGTAATCGTAGAGACGATCTCCGACGAACCAGACGTCATCGTTCGAAGATCCCCAGATGCTGTGTACTCGTCCCCCCGGAAGTTGGACCGTAGTCCAAGCGGAGCCGTTGTAGCTCAGGACCGTCGGCCCATCGGTTGCGACCCAGAGCACCCCGTCGATCCACACGATGCTGGATGCGGTCGCCACACCTTGCGGGATGAACTCCGATAGCCCGGCGACTCCTGGAAACGGTCCATCTTGGAGCGGCGTCTCGGTGCTGGTTTCGAAGCTGCGCAAGAAGCCACCGTGCCCTGCTTCGAACACCACACCATCCGACCGCATGACCGCGGCGTTGAGAACTCCGTCGTAGACACCCAGGTCGGCGAGGCTCAACCCATCCCACCGGTACCGATGCTGCCCGGAGGTCCCTGCGTAGATCACGATGTCCTCTGGGGAGGTACCGGTGAAGGTGTTCGGAGACGGCGTCGCGGTCGCCAGCGACCAGCTGCCGTCGTAGATCCAGACCCCTACTTCACCAGCCCAGTTGAAGCCCTGCAGAGCCGCGACTGATCCGTCGTCGAACGCGATCGCGCGGTCGCGCGTCAAGGCCCAGCCCTGGGATGGGGCGAGGGAAGCCCAACCGCCGGACTGATATGTTTGAATCGCTCCGCTCGAGTCCAGGAGCCTGAAGTCGTCGATCGATCCACCCCAAGCGAGAACAGCCCCCGCCGCGCCGACCGGAGACACAGGCGCAGCAACCCAGTCGGCGCCATCCCAAGTTGTCAGGTTGCTGCCAACCAGCCCTAGCAGGGAGCCATCGTCGAGGCGCCCGATCAGGTCGGGGCCGTTCATTTGCGTCCAGGTCGCCCCATCGAAGTGAAGGTCGCCATCGATCCAAATATCGTTCTCGTCGACGATGAACAGCCTGGCGGTCCTCGGATCGTATGCGTCCCCGCCGACGTCGTATCGATGGAACTCCGCCCCGTCCCACCTCAGCAGCGAGCGGTGGTCGCTACTGAACCAGGGGTCTCCGTTGCTGTGTAACCGTCCGGCGGGGGA
>CALKVR010000857.1 GCA_938004815.1 uncultured Polyangiaceae bacterium
AGTCGATGACGGCCTTGAGATCGGAGCCGTCGACGTACTCCATCACGATGAAGTACGCGTTGTCGCCGACGCCGATGTCGAAGACCTGGACGCAGTTCGAGTGCGAGAGCTGCGCCGACAGGCGCGCCTCGTCCAGGAACATCGAGATAAACCGCTTCTTCTCGCTCAGGTGAGGCAAGACGCGCTTGATCGCGACGCGCTTCTTGAAGCCCTCGATGCCCGCGCTCTCGGCGATGAAGACCTCCGCCATACCGCCGGAGGCGAGCCGCTCGAGGACTCTGTACCGTTGCTGCGGGTGGTGGACTTCCGTCATTCGGGGGCCAAGATAGACCAGATTTTGTTCGGAGCGCTACGCGCACTCCGGCCCGTCTCACTCGCGCCGCAGGAACGGTTGCACTTCTGGGCGATAGAGCGGCATCGTCAACGTGACGGTGCTCTCGCCCGTGGCGTTCAGGTAGTCGACCGCTCCGACGAAGCGGGGCGGTGGGACGGTGTCCCCGCCACGCGAAGGCTGCGCGTCGGGCGGCGGCGGGAGCTCGACCGAGGGCTCGTACGCCAGGTCGGCGCCGCGCAGCTCGACGTACACGATGGGCCCCGTCCGGAGCAGCACCATCTTGCCCGTCTCGGCCTCTTGCTTCACGAACAGCGCCGCCGCACCGACGATGAGCTCGCCCGCGAGACCGCCCTCGAGCTCGGGGTGCAGGCAGGCCACGAACTGCGAGCCGACGCAGCCGCGCACGTCGGGGGGCACCATCCCGGTTCGCGAGACGATGAAGTGGCAGAGCCCCTCGTCGTCGAGGAGGAACGTGCACGACCGCGTGTGCACCGCGTAACGAACGTCCTCTGTGGACGAGGCCTGACGCACGCCCCCCTTCGTATCACGAGCCAGCGGGATTCGTCGCGGCCTCGGCGGAGAGCTCGTCGGGGGTGGCACGGCCCTCGTCGACGGGCTCCAGGTAGAGCACCGAGAGCGGCGGGAGGGTCACCACGATCGACTGCGCCGCGCCGTGGCTCTTCTCGGGCCGGACGCGCACCAGGCCGAGGTTGCCGACGTTGCTGCCGCCGTACACCTCGGCGTCGGTGTTCAGGACCTCGCGGTAGTCGCAGGCGCGGGGCACGCCCAGCCGGTAGCCGCGCCGGACGACGGGGGTGAAGTTGCACGCGACCACGACGTGCTTGCCCGTCTTGCGCGCCTTCAGCTCGGACGCGGGGTACCGGATGAACGAGGCGCAGGACTGGGGCGCGTCGGCCACGTCGATCCACGAGAACCCGCCCGGATCGTTGTCGCACTCGAACATCGCGGGCGTCTGTCGGTAGTACCGGTTCAGATCGCCGACCAGGGTCTGGATGCCGCGGTGGCCCTGCTCGTCGAGCAGCTCCCACGACAGCTCGGTCGCCTCGTTCCACTCTTTCCACTGGCCGATCTCGCCCCCCATGAAGAGGAGCTTCTTGCCGGGGTCCGACCACATGAGGCCGTAGAGGGCGCGCAGGTTCGCCCGCATTTTCCAAGCGTCGCCCGGCATCTTGTCGAGCAGCGCCTTCTTCAGGTGAACGACCTCGTCGTGCGACAGCGGCAAGAGGAAGCGCTCGCTGTACGCGTACATGAGGCTGAACGTGATGAGGTTGTGGTTGAACGCTCGGAAGATGGGGTCGAGCGAGAAGTAGTTCAGCGTGTCGTGCATCCACCCCATGTTCCACTTCACGTCGAACCCGAGACCGCCCGTGTACGTCGGCCGCGTGACCCCCGGCCACGAGGTCGACTCTTCGGCGCACACGATCGCGCCCGGGACCTCGCTGTGCACGGTGTCGCAGAGCTCGCGGATGAACGCGACCGCTTCGAGGTTCTCGCGGCCACCGAAGCGGTTGGGCTCCCACTGCCCCTCGTGCTCGGCGCCGTAGTCGAGGTAGAGCATGCTCGCCACCGCGTCGACGCGGAGCCCGTCGATGTGGAACTCTTTGAGCCAGTAGAGCGCGCTCGCCACGAGGAAGTTCTTCACCTCGGGCCGGCCCCAGTCGAACACGTACGTCTCCCATTGACGGTGCTCACCGCGCCGCGGGTCCCAGTGCTCGAAGAGCGGCGTGCCGTCGAAGCGGCCGAGCGCCGATGCGTCGCGCGGAAAGTGCGCCGGCACCCAGTCGAGCAGCACCCCGATGCCTTGCCGATGGCAAGCGTCGACGAAGTAGCGAAAGTCGTCGGGCGAGCCGAACCGCGCCGTGGGCGCGTAGTAGCCGGACACCTGGTAGCCCCAGGAGCCGTCGTACGGATGCTCCATCACCGGCATGAGCTCGATGTGCGTGAAACCGAGGCGGGCGACGTACCCGACCAGGTCGTCGGCGAGCTCGCGGTACGACAGCCAGTCGCGGCGCTCTTCGCCGGGGCGCTGGCGGCTCGAGAGACGCCACGAGCCGAGGTGCACCTCGTAGATCGACATGGCGCCGCGCTCGACCCGGTTCGCTTCTCTCCGCTCGAGCCAATCGGCGTCGGCCCACACATGGTGGCTCAGGGTGACGCGGCTGGCCGTCTGGGGGCGGAGCTCCATCGACCGACCGAACGGGTCGCTCTTGTGGATGGTGCCCTGGCGACCGACGATTTCGAACTTGTAGAGGGCGCCCTCGGTGACCCCCGGCAAGAAGACCTCCCAGACGCCCCCCGTCAGCTTGCGCATCGCCGCGGTCTCGCCGGACCAGGCGTTGAAGTCGCCCGCGACCCTCGCCGCGACCGCGTTCGGTGCCCAGAGAGCGAAGCTCGTCCCGGCTACGCCGTCGTGCTCACGAAGGTGGGCGCCCAGCTTCTCGTAGATGCGGAGGTGCTTGCCCTCTCCGAAGAGGTGCAGATCGAGCTCGCCGATCGTCGGGGTAAAGCCGTAGGGGTCGTGCTCCAGGGTCGACCGCCCGTCCGGGTAGGTCGCCTCCACCCGGTACCGCTCCGGGCGAGCCCGGGAGGTGGCCTCGAAGAGCCCGGGGACGAGCGCCCTCGCCGGAGAAAAATCGCCGGGCCTCGTCTCTACCCGCACCCGAGAAGCCCCGGGGCGGAGGCAGCGGACGACCCAGCCGCCCTCGAGCTCGTGCACCCCGAGGATGGTGTGCGGGTCGGGGTGCAGGCCCTTCGCGACGCGGTCGAGCTCTTCTTTCAGCACGGGTGTTTCTGCACGGGGAGAGCCGAGACAGTACCACGCGATCCCCGTTTGCGGCCCCGCCCCTCACGTACTAGAACCTCTGGCTCGACGGAGGGAGATCACGATGGGCCTCATCGCAACGAGCGTGGCAACCGGCAAGAGCAACGGGCACGGCGAGGGTCGCATCAAGAGCTACGCCCCCGCCACGGGTGAGGTCCTCGGCGAGGTCCCGATCATGGGCATCGACGAGGTCCGCGCGGCCGTTGCGCGGGCGCGCCGCGCCCAGGAGTCGTGGGGCGCTCTCCCGATCGAGGAGCGCGCGACGCGCGTCCGTCGCTTCGCCGAGGCGCTGATCGAGCGGCAAGACGAGGTCGCCGACCTTTTGTCGCGCGAGACCGGCAAGCCGATGATGGAAGCGATCATGCACGAGATCGCGCCCTCGGTCTCGGTCGCGACCTACTTCGCCAAGAAGGCGGCCGAGATCCTCGGCCCGAGAGAGGTGCCGCTCGCGCTGATGAAGCACCGGCGCGCGTTCCTCCACTACGCGCCCCGCGGCGTCATCGGCGTCATCACGCCGTGGAACTACCCGCTCTACATGCCGCTGCGTGACATCGGGATGGCGTTCATCGCCGGCAACGCGGTCGTGCTCAAGCCCAGCGAGGTGACGCCGCTCATCGCGCTCAAGGCCAAAGAGGTCTGGGATCAGGCAGGCCTCCCCGCAGACCTGTTCCAGGTCGTCACCGGTGGCGGCGCGACCGGCGCCGCCCTCATCGATGCCGGCATCCAGATGTGCATCTTCACCGGCGGCGTCGCCACCGGCCGCCGCGTCGCCGCCGCGTGCGGCGAGCGCCTCATCCCGTGCGTGATGGAGCTCGGGGGCAAGGCGCCGCTGATCGTCTGCGCCGACGCCGACGTCGAGCGCGCCGCGCGAGCCGCGGTGTTCGGCGGCTTCTCGAACGGCGGCCAGGTCTGCATCTCGGTCGAGCGCGTCTACGCCCACCGCGACGTCGCCGACAAGCTCACCCAGCGCATGACCGAGCTCACCAAAGAGCTGAAGGTCGGCGACCCCGGCAAGGGCTCGGTCGACGTCGGGGCGATCATCTTCCCCAAGCAGATCGACATCGCCGAGGCCCACATCGACGACGCCGTGAAAAAGGGGGCGAAGGTGCTCGCCGGCGGCAAGCGCATCCCCGGCCCCGGTCAGTTCTTCGAGCCCACCCTCCTCGGGGATTGCAATCATGACATGACCGTCATGAATGAAGAGATCTTCGGGCCTGTGGTGGCGGTGATGAAGGTCGAGAGCGACGAAGAAGCGCTGCGCCACGCCAACCAGGTCAACCTCGGCCTGAACGCCTACGTCTTCTCGAAAGATCGCGCCTACGCCCACCGGCTCGCCGAGCGCGTCCAGGCCGGCAGCGTGGTCGTGAACGACGTCCTCATCAACGGCGGCATGCCCGAGGCCCCGTTCGGCGGGCTCAAGGACAGCGGCTTCGGTCGCGTCCTCGGCGACGACTCGCTCAAAGAGCTCTGCGAGGTCAAGCACATCAACCTCGATCGCATCGCGACGCAGAGCGAGCCGCTGTGGTTCCCGTACACCGACAAGGGTTTGGCCATCGCCAGGAAGGCGACGAAGCTCTTGTTCGGTGGGGGTGGCGTGCTGAAGAAGCTCAGCGATCTGTTCTAGAAAGCGAGAAAATACACAACAGGCGACAGGCGACCGACAATTGACAAGTCGGACCGCGCTATCGCCTCTCCAGCACGGGCGGCAGCGCGATCCGACTTGTTCATCGCCTGTCGCCTGTCGCCTGTTGTATATTTCTCCCGCCTTTCACCGGCAGCGTTCCGGCTCACGCTTGCACCGGTCGCTGGGCTTCGCGGTTCTGGGGCCAGCCGGAACGCGTGGCTTCACCGTCGCGCTCGCCGTCGCTGACGCCACCGGCGACGACTCCATCGCCACCGGGACGGGGATCACGACCGTGACCGGTTCGGGCGCCGACGCCGGCGGCGACTCCTGGGTGGGTGCCTGCGCGGCCGCCTGAGCGGATGGGGCCGCTGGGTCGAGCACGCCGCCCAGCGCCAGGGCGAGGGCGCCCAGGGCGAGGAGCGCGGCCGCGCCCGAAATCGCGATGAGGGCGACCGGGACACCGCGCGCCGGAGCCGGAGGCGCGTCGAAGGGCAACGACGCGGCCATCGCCGCTTCGTCGAGCGGGCTCTGGCGGATACGGG
>CALKVR010000858.1 GCA_938004815.1 uncultured Polyangiaceae bacterium
GAAGTTCCTGCCGGGCATCGCCTCGGGCGCAGCCCAGAACATCCCCGCGATCAGCGCGAACGAATCGGCGAAGAGATCGAGGTGGGCCGGGCCCCTCTCGAGATCGAGCGCGTACCGCGCGAGAAAGAGCGGCCGTACCTCGAGGCCCGGGCCGATGCTGCGCTGCACCCGGAGCTCGTCTTGTCCGAAACCCTCGGTGTAGCGAACGTAAGGACCGACCGACTGCAAATACAGGAGCGCGACGTGCGTCTCGAAGAACGCTCCGCCCGCTTCGACGCCCGGGCCCAGGCTCCCCACGAACAGCATGTCGCCGTCGAGACGGCCGTACGCGCCGTCGGTCTCCTCGGCCTGCGCGCCTCGCGCCACGGCGACGACCGACAAGGCCACGGCGATGGCGAACGGCCGCGCAGCCGGCGCCTTCACCGTGCGAGCGCCCCCTTGATGTCGTCGCGAAGCTCGGCCGCGAAGAGCAGGCGCGTGCGAGAGAGAGTCTGGCCCTTGAGCCGGCCCAAGAGAAACGACACCTCGGCGAGGTCGCGCGAACGGCCGTCAGGAAAGATCACCTGCAAAGCGGCGTCCGAAGGGTAGGGCGTGTCGCTGGCCTGGTCGACGGCGACGAAGTAGCGGGGGTCGAGGCCGCGCGCCACCGACACCTCGCTCGCGAGCGCCTGGGCGTCCTCGGCCGATACCTCGGACTCGACCCCCGCGAGCTCGATGGTCTTGAACAGCGCGCGCGACCGGAGCCGCTTGCAGAGGCTGGAGAGCACGGGGTCGCGCGCGTCCTCCCAGCCGTGGATGGCGCCGAGGAGCACGCCGTCGTCGAGATCGAGGTACTCGCCGAGGGTAGGGGCTCGACCGGCCGCCGCCGCCTCGAGGGCTGCGACCCGCACCGGGAGGCGCTCGCCCTGGGAGATGAGCAGGGCGGCGCGCTGGAGGATCGACCGAACCATCGCCTCGGCCGCCCGCGTCGACTTGTGGAAGTAGACCTGCTGGAACATGAACAGGCGCGCGAGCAGGAAGCTCTCGATGGCAGTGATGCCCTTCATCCCGTCGATGGCGAGGCCGGGCGCAGCCGCGCCCCGTTCGGCCGGCTCGAACCGCAGGCTCCGGAGCAACCACGCCAAATCGTACGACCCGTAGGTCACCCCGGTCGCGTGCGCGTCGCGGAGCAGGTAGTCGCAGCGGTCGGCGTCGAAGGTGCCGCTCACGAGGTTCGAGAGGTAGGTGAGCTCGTGGCGGCCCTCGACCAGCTCGGCCACCCGCCGGGGGAGCCCGGCGTCGTCGCGGCGCAGGACGGCCGACAGCTCGGTCGACTCGTCGAGGATGATGCGCGTCGTCCAGCTCTCGTGCCGCTGCCCGCCCGGCATCGCCTCTTCGAACAGGTGCGAGAGCGGCCCGTGACCGACGTCGTGGAGGAGAGCGGCCGCGATGACGTCGCGGGCGCGCTCGCTGGTCACGCGCTGCCAGAAGGGCAGATCGTGATCGATCTGCCGGAGGCGGGCGACGAAGCGCTGCATGACGTGGGCGGCGCCGAGGGCGTGGGAGAACCGGGTGTGCTCGGCCCCCGGGAAAGCGAGCGAAGTGAGGCCGAGCTGCCGGATCCGACGCAGCCTCTGAACCTCCCGCGTCTCGAGGAGGAGCGGGATGATCGCGTCTTCTTCGCTCTCGAACGCGACGAGGCCGTGGACCGCGTCCCGGAGAATCATGGGCTCGACCTCGGGCTCGCCCAGATTGAGTGGTAGAGGCGATGCGTCATGCGCGAGAAGGTCCCGGTGGTCGACCCGGGCTCCTTCGTATAAGCTCGAACTTTCGGTTTGACCATGACCGACTTGGGCGGCGCGGAGACACATCGTCGTGAGCACGGCCGTCCCCTCGACGGGGGGGTCCGCCGTCTCGACGATATCCTGCGCGCGCTGCCCGAGTCCGAGCTCGAGGGGCTGATCCGCCGCATCGGGATCCGGGTCGACCCCCAGAAGCGCATCGACGTCCCCAGCCAGGTGGCGCGCGCGCTCGTAGGGCAGACCGACGTGCGCGATCCGTCGCGCCTCCCCGTCGCCTGCCAGCACCTGCTCCGAAAGCTCGCCGAGGCGGGGGGGGTGCTGACCGTCCCTTCGCTGCCGCAGGGTTTCGAGCCCCTCATGGCCCGGGGCATCCTCTTCGTACGCCGCGTCTCCGCCGTCGGCCCGGGGCCCGACGGCGCGGCGGGCTTCGAGCTGGTCCTGCCTGCTGCTTACCTCGTCCAGCTTCCGTCGTGGCCCAGCGAAGACCACCGATCGATGCGGGCGCTCATCGCTCAGGCGCCCTTCGAGACCGTGAGCGCGGTCGCATCCCACTACCTCGGTCGCCCCGCCACCCCGCCCATCGCGCTCGCGCTCGAAGCGGCGTGGGGCGTGCTCTCGGACCCGGCCCGGCTCGCCGAAGAGATCAACGCGCTGCCGCTGCTCGAGCGCCGTCTGCTCGAGGCGATCGACAACGAGGGCGGTGAGGTCGAGACGACGGAGCTGCTCGACCTCGAGCGCGAGCCGATGCGCCTGCGCAACGCCAAGGGGGTGACCACGACCCGCCGCGGCGCGGGCTTCGCCCTCGAGCGTCGGGCGCTGTTGATCCCGATCCACCCGAACCGGCACGTCGTCCCGACCGAGGTGTCGAACCTCGTCGGCGCCGAGCGACGCAAGCAGCAAGAGAGCCGCCGCGCCGACATCCGCAGCCAGGTGCTCGGCGAAGATCACCTCCCGCGCCGCGCGACCTTCGCGCGGGATCCGGCGGGGCTCGCCATCGCCATCGCCGTCGCCGCGCGCGACGCCCAGTCCGAGATCCGGCCCAACGTGGGCACGCCGCGGTCGCTCGTCGTTCGCTTGGCGCAGCGCTTCGGCCGCTCACCGGACGCGGTCGGCCTCATCGCCGCGCTCTCGCGCTCGATCGGGCTCTGGGAGCCGTCGATCACGCAGACGGCGGCGCCGCCGGGCTCGATGCAGGTCGGGCAGCTCGCGACCGCTCTCTTCGCGTCGTGGCGCGCCGGTGGCTCCTGGGACGAAGCGCGGCCCGAGCAAGAGATCCTCCGCGCCAGCGTCGATCAGCGTGAGCCGAGCCCGATGCGTGGCCTGCGCGAGCTCGTCCTCGACGGTCTGCTCGAGCTCGGTGAAGAGGGCTGGATCCTCTACGGCTCGTTCGAGCGGTACGTGACCGAGGACCCGCGCGTCTCTGGTCTCGAGCGGCTCCTTCGTCGGTGGTCCGACCGCGTGGGGCTCTCCGAACCGCCGCCGCTGTCCTCCGTCGTTCGCCGCATCGTGCTCGAGACGCTCCCGGTGCTAGGCGTGGTCGATCTGGGCAACGACTCGCGCATGGGGATGCCCGCCGTCTCCAGCGACGGCGAGTCCGACGTGAGCCTCACGGCCCTTCGCCTCACCCAACGCGGGCGCTCGCTCATCCACGACAAGCCCATCGTGATTTCAAAGGGCAGCGAGTTCATCGACAGCCACGTCCTGCGTGTCGGTGCAACGGCGCTGATCGGGCACGTCATGGCGCTCGGGCCGCTCGCCGAGACGGGTCGTGTCGAAGACAGCATCGACCTGGTTCTCTCGCCGACCGCCATCGCTCGCGCGATCGAGTCAGGGGCCATGGGCGACGAGATCCGCGACCGAATCGAGGTCGTCGCGAGCCTGCCCGGTTCACTCTCGCAGATCCTCGAACGCGCGAGCGTGGTCGTGGGCAAGGGCGCGCTGGTGCTCGCGGCCGCGTTCCTGTGGGTCGAGGACGCCGACATCCGCGAGCTCTTGCGGACGCGCAAGACGACCTCCGATCTGTTCGTCGATCCGTCGCCGCCGGCCGGGCTCCTGGTCGCGCCCGGCGTCGACCTCGAGCGGCTGATCCGCCGGTGCCGCGGTGTGGGCGTCGAGATCGAGTCGTCGATCTCCGAGAACGCCCTCCGCGCCCGCGCGCTCACGCCGCGGCCGTCGCCGGTGGTGGAGTCACCGAGCCGGTCCGGCACGCGCGCCGCCCCGACGGGTCGAACGCCGGTGCCGCGCTCGCGAACGCCGTTCCCGCGGACGAAATAGCGTCGTACAGGGTTCGGCGACGTCGGAGCGCTGGATGAGGTCCTTCTTGCCATTTCACTTTCCCCTCCTCCCTCGCTGCGTGACGGGGGCGCTGCTCGTGCTCGCGCTCGTCGGGTGCGAGCCGGACAAGCCTGCTCCGCCCGCGGCCGCCGCCGCTCTGGCGACGCAGACGCCATCGTCATCGGCGGCGGCGGCGTCCGCGCCGGCCGCTTCGGCGCGGACGGTCCCTCTCGGGCCGAGCGCGGCGCCGGTTGCCCGACCGGCGAACGGCATCCTCGGGGCGGGTCAGGCCGACGGCATCCTCAAGCGGGGCGAGCCCCGGCGCGGCGCGCTGGTCTCGGCCGGCGCCGAGCCGCGCGAGGCGATCGGCTACCGCTTCGTGCCCGGGGTCAAGCAGACGGCGACGCTCGCCCTCGAGCTCGCCATGTCGATGAGCCCGCCGGGGATGCAGCCCAAGCTCGTGAAGATGCCGCGGACCGAGTCCGACCTCGCGATCACGGCCGAGCCCGGAGAGGGGGGCGCCGCGCTCATCCGTGTCACGCTCGCCGGCGTCCGCGTCACCGCCGAGGATGCGTCGCAGGCGGGCGCGGTCTCGGCGTCCGGCGACGCGTTGAAGAAGCTGCAGGGGCTCGAGCTCGCGCTCACGGTCGACCCGCTCGGTCGACGCACCGAGATCGCCCTCGACAAGGCCGGCGATCGCAACGAGCCCGCGGCCGCAGCCGCGCTCGAGCAGGTCCGCGCCACGCTCCAGAACGTCTTGGTCCCGATGCCCGAGGAGCCGGTCGGCGTGGGCGCTCGCTGGGTCGTGGTCGAGCGCATCGCGACACCGTCGGACGTCATCCAGATCCGCACCGTCGAGCTGAAGAAGCGTGACGGTACGCGCGTCGAGGTAGAGATCGGTATTCAGCAGATCGCCGCCTCCGACAAGCTCGGCAACATGCCCCTCGGGCGCGGGCCGCAGCCGACCCTGTCGTCTCTCGACACCGACGGCAAGGCGACCTTCGCGGTCGATCTCGAGAGGGTCTGTCCGGACTCGGGCGTCAGCGAGGTGAAGACGGTGATGCTCCTCGCGTCGGGGCGCGACGCGATGCGTACCGAAGCGGTCGCTCGCGCGACGATCAAGAGCCGATGAGCGCCTTCGATCTCGCGGGGCTGCGCCGGGCCTACGCCGCCTTCTTGGGGCCGTACCCCGATCGCGTGCTCCTCACGGGGCACTCGCATCAGGCGTGGCCCGACGCCGCCAAGGGCGCGATGGCCCGTTACTTCGACGACTCCGCGCGCTTCGTCGACGACAAGTGGGGCGAGGCGGTTTTTCCGTGCATCGAGCGGGTGGGCCAGCGCGTCCTCGCGCGGCTCGGCTTCGATGGTGGCGACCCGATCGCCTTCGGCAAGAGCACCCACGAGCTCGTCTACCGTGTCCTGTCGTGCTTCCCGCGGACGGCGCGCGTCGTCACCACGACCGGCGAGTTCCACTCTCTGCATCGACAGCTCCACCGGCTCGAAGAGGACGGCCTCGACGTGACGTGGGTCGATGCGGCCCCGCGCGCCGGCCTCGTCGATCGTCTCGTCGAAGCGATTCGGCCCGGGGTCGACGTCGTCGCCGTGTCGGCGGTGCTCTTCGAAGACGCGTACGTGCTCGAGCGCCTCGGTGAGATCATCGCGCGCTGCGTGGACGCGGGTGCGCTCCCGCTCGTCGACGCCTACCACGCGTTCAACGCGGTCTCGCCGAGCTGGGGCCCTCTCGGCGACCGGGCCTTCGTGGTCGCGGGCGGTTACAAGTACGCCGCCTTCGGTGAGGGGCTCTGCTTCCTCCGTTTTCCGAGGGATACGACGCTGCGGCCCGCGTACACGGGCTGGTTCGCGGATTTCGACGCGCTCGAACGGCCGCGAGACGGCGCACGCACCGGCTACGGCGCTGGCGGTGCACGATTCTCAGGCGCCACCTTCGACGCGAGCTGCTTCTATCGCGCCGACGCGGTGCTCGATCACTGGGACGCGTTCGGCCTCGACGTCGCCGCGCTGCGCGCGATATCGATGCGTCAGACCGCGCTGCTCTGCCAGGTCTTGGCCGCCGCGGCCCCCGAGATCGAGCTCGCCGGCCCGCGCGATCCGGAGCGGAGAGGCGGCTTCGTAGCGCTTCGCGTGCCCGGCGCGACCGCGGTCGCGCGCGCGCTGCGCGGCGACGACGTTTGGGTCGACG
>CALKVR010000859.1 GCA_938004815.1 uncultured Polyangiaceae bacterium
CAGCCGCGACGACCGCCCCGTCGACGAGGATCTCGCCGCCGCGAGCGAGCGGACGGCTCGGGCGAAACGTGAGGCGCGGGATGCGAGGCTCGAGCTGGGCGAGCTCGCGCTTGGCGTCGTCTTTGGCTGCCGTGAAAGCCGGCGGTGCGGAGGCGGGCAGCTCGGTCTCGACCACGTGCGCGTACCGCTCGCGCGCACCGACGAGCTTTCCTGCGTTGCGCAGGGCACGCGCGGCGTAGAGCTCGAAGACCGGTGAATACGCGAGCGACTGGGCTTCGGTGAAGCGCGCGTGGGCTTCCATCCAGCGTCCTTGCTCGAACAGCTCACGCCCTGCGGACGCGGCAGCAGCCGCGCGATCCTCGGCGGTGGGCCCGGACTGCGCGCGCGCTGGCGCCGCGAGGGCGAACAGCACGGCCATGGCTAGGCTCAGCGCTTGGTGACGCATAGTCCGGAGAATGCATCGTACCGCTTGTTGGGGGGGCAGGTCGGCCCCTGTGGCTCCGCCGTCTTCGGCGGGCGCGGCTGCGCAGGAACCCGTTGCGTCGCGGTCGGAGCGGCGGCAGTTGCCGACGTCACGGGGCTGGCCGCGGGGGCGGCGGACTCGATGACGGGGGCAACTACACCCGCAGAACTGGCGAGCGCGCGCTCGGCGGGCGCCGACGCGGTGGGCACGCCGCTCGACGCGGGCGCTGAAGGTGGCTCGGTGCGGAGGTAGTACACGACGGCGGCAGCCGATCCGGCGACCGCCAGGACCACCGGCAGCACCCACCGCCGCCTAGGCGCGACCATCGACGGCGTGACGCCGCTCGCCACGGCCCGGAGCGCTTGCGACCCCGTCGGCACGAGCTCAGCGGCGGCGTGGGGCTGCGAAGCGATCGTCGGCGCCTCGTCGTCGCTACGCGAAACCGTGGGTGCGCGGGCCCCGCCCTGCGTAACCGCGAGCTTGTCGAAGGCATCCACCATCTCGTCGGAGCTCTGGAATCGGTTCGCTGGATGGCGCGCGAAGGCTCGCACGAAGAACGCGTCGAGACGCTCGTCGGCCCCCTTGAGGATCGTGGAAGGGCGCGGCGCCTCACGGGTCGTGATGGCAAGGAGCACGGCCGTCAGCGTGGTGCCCTCGAATGGGCGCCGTCCGGTGAGCGCCTGATAGGCGATTACGCCGAGCGACCAGAGATCGCTCCGCCCGTCGACGGCCTCGCCTGCCGCTTGTTCCGGGCTCATGAAGTGCGGCGAGCCGAGGATCACGCCGCTCGTGGTCCGATCTTCGACGAGCGACGTCTCGGTCTCTCGGGCCACGCCGAAGTCGAGCACCTTGACGATCTCGTCCCGGCCCGACTTCGCGAGGAAGATGTTCGCCGGCTTGAGGTCTCGATGGATGATGCCTGCGGCGTGGGCCACGGCCAGGCCCTTGGCGATCTGGCGGAGCAGGCCTGCCACGGTCTCGACCGAGAGCGCACCCTCGCGCTTGAGACGGCTCCCCAGGTCTTCGCCTTCGAGGAGCTCCATCACCATGAATGGCGCGCCGTCGAGCGCGCCGAAGTCGTGCACCTTGACGAGGTGCGGACTAGCGAGGCGCGCGCAAGCCTTCGCTTCGCGCTCGAACCTCGCGATGAGGCTCGGCTCGAGGTTGGTCGCCATCACCTTGACCGCGACCGGCGCATCCAGCTGCTCGTGGACGGCCGACCACACCGAGCCCATCCCCCCGCGCGCGATTGGACGCTCGAGGCGGTACCGGCCGACGAGGCCGGGAGCGAGGGTGGGCGCCACAGGGTGATGCTACCAGTCTGCTCGGCATCAGAGGCAATGGTCGGGGCGAGTTCGTCGGCCACGCCTCCGCTTCCTGGCGTAACCTGCCGGGCAGGTGCGCGCGCTCGGGCCCCTCGCTGCTGTCGTCCTCTCGCTATCGGCGGGTACCGCATGGGCCGGCCCTGCGGAGGAGGCCAAGGCCGGCAAGCTCTTCGATCAGGCCGAGGCCGCCTACCAAGCCGGCCACTTCCGCGACGCGATCGAGCACCTCTTGGAGGCGCAGCGGCTCGCCCCGGACGCGGTGCTCCACTACAACCTGGCGCGCGCGTACGAAGGCCTGGGGGAGCTCGATCAGGCGCTAGCCTCGTACCGCGCGTACGTCGCAGCGGATCCGAGCTCGAAGGACCGCGGCGCGGTCGAGGCGCGGATCAAGACGCTCGAAGAGCTCAAGGCGCAGCGCGCCGAGAAGCCGCCGCCCCCGGTTGCGCCGCCGCGCCCCGACGAGACGAAGCCGGAGCCCGAGAGCGCGAGCCCGGCGCCCTGGGTGATCGCCGGTATCGGCGCCCTCGGTCTAGGGGCTGCCGGCGTGCTGGGCGGCCTGTCGCTGTCGAAGAGCAGCGAGGCCGAGGACACGGCCACGCCCGGCGACCAAGTGCCTGGTCTCCTGGATGAGGCGAGCACGTTCGCCACCGCCGCGAACGTCACCTTCGGCGTCGCGGGCGCCGTCCTCGCGGCGGGCGTGATCTGGGGCATCGTCGACGTCGCCACCCTCGACGCGGGCGACGGCGCGACGGCGCAGGTCCGGTTGCAGCTTGCCGGTCCCGGCTTCCAACTCTCGGGCCGGTTCTGAGCGCAGCCGCCTCAGCCGCGGCGCTTGCCGGTCCGCAGAATCTGGAAATAGCGTCGCGCGATCCCGGAGGCCTCGGCCGCTTTGGCGACGTTTCCGTCATGCTCGGCGAGGACGGCCGCGATGTAACGAGCCTCGAAGCTCTCGATCACGCGGAGGCGCGCGAGCGGCAGCGGCAGACGCTGCGCGATCACGGCGTCGATGATGTCGGAGCCGCCCGCGAGTGGGGCCGGCGCACGAGGAGCGGGGCTCGCGTCGTCGTCGCCCGGCAGCGCGTCGCCCAGCTCGCCCAGCGCGATCCACCGGGCGACCGCGTTGCGGAGCTGCCGGACGTTGCCGGGCCATGGCGCGCGTTCCCAGGTCGCGAGCAGGTTCGCGGGCGGCCCGGGCGGCGCGCCCCTGAGCTCTTGCCAGAAGTGCGCGGCCAGCGCCGCAACGTCGCCCGTGCGCTTGCGCAGCGGCGGCAGCTCGACCCGACCGACGGCCAGGCGATGGTAGAGATCGTCCCGAAAGCGGCCCTCTTGCACGGCGCGATCGAGGTCGCGACGCGTCGCCGCCAGCAGCCGAACGTCGACCTGGATGGGCTCGACCCCACCGACGCGGCGAACCTCCCGCCGCTCGATCGCGCGGAGCAGCTTTGGCTGAAGCGAAATGTCGAGATCGCCGATCTCGTCGATGAGCAGGGTACCGCCCGAGGCCTGCTCGAAGAGACCCTTGCGTGTGCTGGTGGCGCCGGTGAACGCCCCGCGCTCGTGCCCGAAGAGCTCGGCCTCCATCAAGCTCGCGGGCACCGCCGTGCAGTCGAACACGACGAAGGGCCCCGACGCGCGGGCGCTCGCCTCGTGGATCGACTCGGCGAGCACCTCTTTGCCGGTGCCGGTCTCACCCTCGATCACGACCGGGACGTCGGCGGCCGCGAGCTTGTGAAAGAGCGGATAGAGCCGCGCCAGCTCACGGCTCGAGCCGACCACCTTGCCGAAGCCGCGCTGGAGCGGGGGCGCCGACTTGGGCGCGACCGCGCGCCTCGAGAGCCGCAGCGTGGTGGCGCCGAGGCGTATCGACTCGTCACCGCGGAGGTACGCGCTCGCGATCGACACGCTGTCGACGAAGGTGCCGTTGGTCGAGTCGAGGTCGGTGAGCACGAGCCGCCCCGGCGCGGGCTCGATCGAGAGGTGACGGCGCGAGACGTGTCGATCGGTCAGCCGGAGATCGCACGACGGGCTCGTCCCCACCAGGATCGGAGATGGGTGCCCTGCGCCGATCTCCACGGTCGCACCACGGTCGGGCCCCTCGGCCACGGCGAGGAGC